>DASUWY010000043.1 GCA_036378175.1 Thermoleophilaceae bacterium | reverse complement strand
ATCAACGAGATACCGCCCGGCAGCGCCTTGCTCGGCCCGCTCGCGCTGGGGCTCCTGCTGGTGGTGGCGCTCGTGGCCGGCTCCGCAGCGCTGCCGGCGTGGCGCGCCGCCCGGCGGCCCGTGGTGAGCGTGCTGCGCCGTGGCGAGCTCGCGCCGGTGTCGCGCGGCTCCCGCTTCCCGGCCGGCTTTCTCGGCATGGGCATGCGCCTGGCGGCGGCACGCCGCGGACGCGCCCTCGCCACCGTGGCGGTGCTCACGGTGTCGGCGGGAGTGGTGCTCGCGATGCTCGGCATGGCCACACTGCTGAACGGCCTTCGGAACGACCCCGGGCTCGTGGGCAAGCGCTATCAGTTCACCGTCAGCGAGCCGCCCTCGGACGCGGGCGCGATCCGCCGCGTGCCCGGCGTGCAGGCGGTCTCGCCGCGCTACGTGGAGTTCGCGGCGGATTCCTTCCTGCTCGGCGAAAGCCTGAAGGTGGTGGCCTACCCCGGGGACCACACCCCGTTCGAGGACCCGCCGCTCGCCTCCGGCCGCCGCCTGCGTTCCGCCGGCGAGGCGGAGGTGGGCACCGGGGTCGCCGATGCGCTCGGCGTGCGTCCGGGCAGCGAGCTGGCCATCGAGCTGCAGAACGGGCGCGAGGTGCGCTTCCGCGTGTCCGGCCTCGTGCGCGCGTTCGACAACGACGGTCGCGTGGTCTACACACGGCCGGCGCGCCTGCTCGCCGCCGACCCGTCGCTCAGCGGCGAGATCGCCGTGAAGCTCGCGCCCGGGGCGAACCAGCGAGCGGTGGCCCGGCGCCTGTTCGCCGGCGGCCATCCCGCGCAGAGGGCCACGGCCGCCACCACCCGCAGTACGTCCTTCCTCTCCATACTCGCCGCGCTGCTGCGCGCCGTCGCGCTCGTGGACGGGCTGGTCTGCCTCTACATCCTCGTGCAGGCGCTGGCTCTCACAGCCCGCGAGCGGCGCTCCACGATCGCCGTGCTCCGCGCGTCCGGCGCCGGCCGCCGCGAGGTGCGGCTCGTGCTCGTGGGCGCGGCGCTCGTGGTGGTGCTGGCTTCCGCGCCCGCGGCGGTTCTGCTCGAGCTGGCTGTGCTCGGTCCCCTGGTGAGCCGCCTCGCGGCCAGCTATGTGGCGCTGCCGCTCGACGTCGGAGCGGGCCAGGTGGCGATCGTCGCCGGCGCGCTCTTCCTCCTGGCCCTCGCGGCCGCGGCTCTGGCGGGGCGGCGGCTCGAGCGCGAGCCCGTGGTGGCGGGGCTGAGGAGCGACTGAGATGAAGCGTGTTCTCGTTCTCCTGCTCGTGGCCGCCGGGGCGCTGGCCGGCTGCGGGAGCTCGGGTTCCACCGATTCCACGCTGCGCTCAACCTGGGTCGATCCCGGTCACACCGGGGAGCTTGCACGTGGCCCCGGTGAGCCATTCGTGCATCGAACCGAGCTCGCGCTGCGGTCGCGGCCGGTGCGGCAGCTCGCGCTGTTCGCTCAGTTCACGGACGCTCACGTTCGGGATGAGGAGTCGCCCGCGCGCGTGCCGTTCCTCGACCGCTACGGCGGCGCCTTCAGCTCCACCTTCCGGCCGCAGGAGGCGCTCTCGCCACAGGTACTCGCCGCCACCGTGCGGGCGATCGACTCCCTTCACCCGCAGGCCGTGGTGGAAACCGGCGACCTGATCGACAACGACCAGGCCAACGAGCTCGCTCAGGCGCTCGCGGTATTGCGTGGCGGAACGGTCGACCCGAACAGCGGCGCGCCCGGCTACAGCGGCGTGCAGAGCAGCTCGAATCCGGACCCGCTCTACTACCGGCCGGACGTGGATGCCCCGCGTCACCCCGGGCTGCTCCTCGCCGCCGAACGCCGTTTCCGCTCACCGGGGCTGAACGCGCCGTGGTACCCGGTGGTGGGAAACCACGACCTGCTCGTGCAGGGCGAGATTGCGCCCACGCCGGCGCTGAATGCCGTGGCCACCGGGTCGCCCCGCGTTGTTCAGCTCGACCCATCGGTGCAGGTGTCGGCTGCAAACGAGCGCTTCGCCGCAGCCGAGGTGGCGCGCCTGCTCGCCGGGGGGCTTCCCGGCCGCACCACGCGCACGCCGCCCGATCCTGGCCGGCGCCTGCTGCGGCCTGCCGAACTTCTCGCCCGCCTGCGCGCCGCGAGCGCAGCGGGCGGCACCGGACCGCTGCTCCGCTACTCCTTCGACATCGGCACCGACGTCCGCGCGATCGTGCTCGACACCGTGCATCGCGACCAGGGCTCTGGCGGCACGCTGCCGCCGGCGGAGGTGGCGTGGCTGAAGAGCGAGCTCGCTCGCGCGGGAAAGCGCTGGGTGGTTGTGTTCTCGCACCAGGCGCTCACCAGCTTCCCGGAGGCGCAGCCGGCGCTCGCGTTGCTCGACCGCGACCCGCGCGTGATCGCCGCAATCGCCGGCAACAGCCACCGCAACCGCATCGAGGCGCGACGCACGCCCGCCGGCGGCTACTGGGTGATCACCACGTCCTCGCTCGCGGACTATCCGCAGCAGGCCCGCGCGTTCCGGCTCGTGCAGACGGCGAATGGACGCGTGGCGCTCGAGACCTGGATGATCGACCACGACAACGGCAACATGGCCGGCGTGGCGCGCGCACTCTCGTATCTCGACGTGCAGGGCGGGCGGCCGAAGGCGTTCGCCGGCGCGCGTTCGGACCGAAACGCCGTGCTGTATCGCTGACGCGCCAACTCAGGGGCACTGCCGCAACGGTGGTACGCTCGTGGGGGCAGGCCGACACTTTCTCACGAGGAGCACCGGCAGGCTCGTCAGAAGCGGCTGGATGACACGTTCGTGGGTACGGGCGGGCCATGGGGTCGATGCGTAGCGACCTCGAACGGAGCCGCTCTTGTTCCTCCAGATCCCTGCTTTCCCCCCCGCAAATCGGGCGCGTGACCTCGCTGACCTATGGGTACATCGCCCGCATGGCAGCCGAAACGACAGCTTCAGAGGACGGCGGCTCCATCCGCACGGCGCTCGAGAACGCGATCGTCGGCCTGTTCAAGAAGCAGTACGGACGCGGGCCGGCGGCGGCGAAGGCGTGGCTACTCGACGACGAGTACGTGTTCATCGCGCTCGAAGAGGGCTTGACGCGCGGGGAGGAGACGCTTCTCGCCGCCGGCAAGGAAGAGGAGATCCGGCGCTTCCGGCTGGAGTACGAGAGCACGGTCGCGGAGGAGGCGATGCAGCTCGTGGGCGAGATCACCGGCCGCAGGGTCATCGACTACCACAGCCAGATCGTGTTCCACCCGGTCCGGTCGTTCGAGATCTTCGTGCTGGAGCGGGCACCGGATTCCTAGGCCGGGGGGTGCGCCATGAGCCAGCCGCCGCGTGATCGCGTGATGGCAGAGCCGGAGACCGCCTCGCTATTCGGCCTCGGGTCGGACGGTGCCGACCGGCCGGTGCCGCTGGCCGGTCGCGAGCTGCTCGTCCGGGTCATCGACGAGGACCCAGATCTCGGCTCGATGCTCGACGCCGAGCGGCTCGCCGCCGCCCGGCGTTCCGTGCGGGCTCGCGAGGTCAGGCTCGACCGCGGTCCGTGGGAGTACTTTCCGCAGCCTCAGCCGGGCGATCTCGGCTCGCTCATCCTCGACGGGTTCGTGCTCGTGTGCGTTGGGATCCCGCGCCGCGAGCACTACGAGCTGATGGGACCGGGCGACGTGGTAAGCCCATGGATCGTCGACGACGGCACGCTGTCGGTCGCACCCCTCGTGACCGCCACCGTGTTAACGGAGATGCGTCTGGCCCACCTCGAGCGTGCGTTCACGCTTCAGATCGCGCACCTGCCCGAGGTGTCCGCCGCCCTCGTCCACCGGCTGATAATGCGGGCGCGCAGGCTGAGCCTGCAGGCGGCCGTGAACGGCATCCCCAAGATCTCCGACCGCCTGGCCATGACGCTATGGCACCTCGCTGAGCGCTACGGGCACGTGACTCCCGATGGAATACGCCTTTCGCTGCCGGTCACACATGCACAGCTCGCCGGCATCACGGCGTCACAGCGGCCATCGATCACGAGCGCCCTCAAGCAGCTCCGCACGGCGGGCGTGGTGGAGCGCACTCCCGACCGCTCATGGCTGCTCCGCGGCGAGCCGCCCGCCGATCTCGAGCAACTTGCGCGACAGGCAGGCCTCGCAAGCTGAGCGCGTGCTACCGGCGCTCGACGGCCGCGAGCCGGTCGAGCTCCGCCACAATCCGGCGCAGGCGCTCCCCCTGCGGCCCCACGGGCCCAACTCGCCGCTGCTGGTCACGCAGGCGCTCGGAGCGCCAGCTCGTGGCCAGAAGGGCCACGGCGTGGTGCAGCAGCTGGGCGAGGTAGTCGAAGATCTCGCTCAGCGCGCGCACGTGCCGCTGGAGCTCCGGGGCCTGGATGTGCCGCAGCTCTCGCCGCATCTCGCAGTAGCGACTCACCAGCCTGCCGCTGCCGGGCGCGACATCCGTCAGCGGCGCGTCCTCGCGCACCGCGTACAGCATGTCCTCCACCTCGCCCTCCCAGTACAGCCCCTCCCATGCGAGCTTGCGGAGATCATCGAGATCCTTGGCGAACTCGCGCGGCACCGGCAGCTCTTCCGGCGGGCGAAACAGCTCTCGCCAGACTTCGCGCGGCTGTCCTACGAGGCGGCTTGCGAGGGACACAAATCGGACACTAGGAACGCCCTCCGCGCGTGTCAACGCGGCTTAACGCGAGCGCTACAGGTCGAGGCGGGCGAGACGGATCAGCGCGCCGGCGCGTATGCGAGGTGAACGACGCCGTTGGCGTACGTGTCACTCGCTGCGAGCTCGAGCTTGGTCGTGCCGCCGTCCTCGTGGAACAGCCGCTCGCCGGATCCGAGCGCCACTGGGTACACGAAGAGGTGCAGCTGGCCCACGAGGCCGTCCGCGAGCATCGCGCGCACCAGAGTGCCGCTGCCACTCACGTAGATGTCGCCGTCCACCTCGTCCTTCAGCGAACGGATCGCGTCCGCGTCATACGCGCCGAGGATCGTGGAGTTGTTCCAGTCGGCGGTGTGGAGCGTGGACGAGACGACGTACTTGGGCGACTCGTTGAAGAAGGGGGCGCCGGGGTCGTCCTCGACGGTGCGGCTGGACCACGCCGGATAGAACATCTCGTAGGTGCGGCGGCCGAGAAGGATCGCCTTGCTGGCCCCCGTCACAGCCGCCAGCGTCTCCCCCATCCTCGGATCGAACCCGAAGTCGAATGTCCACGCCGGGTTCTCATACACACCATCGAGGGAGATGAACTCGTGTACCAGGATCTCGCCCATTGCCGTCTCCTTAGCTCTTTTGAAGTGCGAAGCGTTTGCATGTTCCAGACCCGAATGCTGCAACGAACTCATCGCCAGGCAAGGCATCCATCGCGCGCAATAGCCTCGCTCCCGATCCAAGTGGCGGCGATCGCTGAGACAGAGCGCCTGAGGCTGCGCGAGTTCCGGCCCGACGACCTTGACGATCTCGCCCGCATGTTCGGAGATGCGGATCAGATGCGCTTCTACCCGGGCCTCCGGACTCGCCCGGAGGCGTCGGCCTGGATCAACCGGAACCTCGCGCTCTACCGCGCCCGCGGCTACGGCTTCTGGTGCGTCGAGCTCACGACCGATGGCGGTGGCTTCGCCGGCTACTGCGGCATCCGGCCGCTCGACCTCCACGGCACCGACGAAACGGAGATCGGCTGGCACATCAAGAAGACGTTCTGGAACCACGGCCTTGCCAGCGAAGCGGCGGGCGCCGTCCGCGAGCTCGCCAGCACGCGCTTCGGCTTGACTCGGCTCGTGGCGCTCGTCTACCCAGAACACTCCGCATCGCGACGCGTTGCCGAGAAGATCGGTATGCGAGCCGCAGGGTCGACTGTCCTCGAGGGTGACCCCTACGTGATCTACGTGACCTAGTGCGCGCACCCTCGACGCCGCGCCGCGGAGCGAAGAAGATCGGCCCATGGAGCCGTTCCACGAAGGCCAGAAGGTGTGGGTCGAGCAGGAGGATGGGTCGCAGCGTGCGGCCCTCTACGTGGGGGAAGCCGGGATCCAGACCTGGTTCGGCGGGGCGCCAGGCGTGTACGTGGTCTACCCGGACACGCGCAGCGGCGAGGAAGTGGCCGCCACTCGCATCGTGCCGCGCGACGAACAGGACTAGGCCGCGAGAAACCTGCCGGCCAGCAGGTACGTGCCGGCCAGCCCCTGAAACGGCGCAAACGGCTCGAAGAACTCGCGCACCTCGTCCTCCGTGGCCCGGCGCCCGAGCCGCGCCGTGCGGCCCACGAGCTTGATGTAGGCGAGGTCGCCGGCCGGAATTCGGTCGTCCCGGCCCTGCCCCTCGAAGGCGAGCTTGTCGACCGTCCACGTGCCGATCTCGCGGATCGTGATCAGCCGCTTCCACGCCGGCTCGTGCTGCGTCAGGTCGGCGCGCCCCGCGGCCACCTCGCGGGCGGCGCGGATCATCGCGAGCGCCCGCTTCCCGGCCAGGTCGCACGCTTGGAGCTCTGCCGGAGCACGCCCGGCGATCAGGGCCGGCGCGGGAGTGTCCCGCAGCGTGCCGCAGGCGCTCTGGCGCCCGTAGCGGTACACGAGGCGGCGCTGGATCTCCTCCGCCCGCTCGGTCTCGATCAGCTGCTCGGTGATCGCCCAGGCCAGCGCCTGCCACGGCTCGGCCCGCCGCGTGGGACGAATCCACGGCCGCCGCCTGATGATCGGGCCGAGCAGCGGGTGCCACTTGAACTCCCGGTGGAACGGGGCGAGGTCGTGATCCACCCCGGTGGCGAAGCGCATCCGCTCCACGCCGTACTCGCAGGCGTCGCGCGAGCGCGACTCGGCGCGGAAGCGCACGCACGAACCCGCCGCCCACGCGTGCACCACCACGGGATCCTCGCCCACGTGGAAGAGCCGCACGAGCGCGCGCTCGCGGCGCCGGACCAGCCCATCGCGCCCGGCGCGCGGCATCCGGTACGGACCGCGGGGGCGGACGTCGACCTCGACGACCGCCAGGGCGCTACCTGTCCTTCAGCAGATGGACGTCCACGAGGAACGAGCGGCTGCTCGCGATCTCCACGCCCCGGCGCCCGCGCCGGCCTGCCCGCCCAAGCGAGCGCCGGCGACCTCCGCCGCGCAGCACCCGCACGGCGACCCAGGTGACCACGCCCATGATGAACCCGCCCGCCGCAGCCACGGCGGGAGCGGGGAGCGACGCAAACCAGGCCTGCAGCCCGCCCGCCGGCGCGCGCTCGATCGGCCGCGCCTCCACCACCGGCGCGTGGACCGGAAGGTGGCGCGGCTCGGCGTCGCCGGGCTGGATGGGATCGTGCGCAGGCTCGTGCATGGAGCCGTGCGAGTCTACTCCCCGGTCGGACGGTCCCCGTTCAGCGCCTTCTCGTACAGCCTGTAGCGCTTCACGATCCGCCCGTTCATCGCCTCCATTCCGCGGTTCATCGCGGTGTTCGACTCGAGGATCCAGCCCATCTCGCCCCATGTCTGAGGGGTGCGGCCGGCCGAGTTGAAGTGCTCCACATAGAACTTGGCCGCGATCCCGGTGTGCTGCCAGTCCCGCTTCACGCCGAGGGCGAAGACCCGCACGGAGTCGATCTTCTTCCGCGCTCGCAGGGCCTTTGCCCAGCCGATCGGCAGGAGGCGGCCGTTCAGCTTGGCGAGCACCTGGTTGTAGTCGGGGATCGACAGCGCCGCGCCAACCACCTTCCCGTCCTCAGACTCGGCGATCCACGCCCAGTTCTCGTCGAGGATCGGCTTCAGCTCCCTCGCGTACGCCCGCAGTTCCGCGTCGGTGAGGGGCACGAAGCCCCAGTTCTTCTCCCAGGCGGCGTTGTACACCTCCATGAAGGCGCGCACCTCATGCTCGAAGTTGCGCTTGCTCATCGGCCGCACCTTCACGCCGTACTTCGACTCCACCTGGTCCGCGAGCTCGAACATGATCGGGAGCATCTTCTCCCTGTCGGAGATGTGCAGCTCCCACTTGTAGAGGTCCATCACCTTCTTCAGGCCATAGTTTTCAATCAGCGCGCCGTAGTACGGGTGGTGCCAGTTCTCGAGGATCTGGGGTGGCCGCTCGAACCCGTCCACGAGCAGCCCGCACTCGTGGTTGGTGGTGAAGTCCATCGGGCCGACCATGTTGTCCCGCCCGCGCGCACGCAGCCAGCGCTCGGCGTGCGTGAGCAGCGCGGTTGCCACCTCGGGGTCGTCCTCGGACTCGAAGAAGCCCCAGAGCCCCCATTCGTTCTTCTGGAACTCGTTGAAGCGGTGGTCCACGTGGGCGCTGATCCGGCCGACCGGGTGCCCGTCGCGCCAGGCGAGGAAGTACTCGGCCTCGGCGTGCTCGAAGAACGGGTTCTTCTCGCGATCCAGGTGGTGCTTGCGCTCCGAGATGAGGGGCGGCACCCAGCGGGGCGAGTTACGATACAGCCGCCACGGCAGCTTGATGAAGCGCATCAGGTCGCTGCGCGATTCAACGGGACGCACTTCGACAGACATCGGCGCGGCACCTTATCCGAACCATGCCAACGGTCACTGATCTATTCGAGAAGGCGCGCACGCACGAGCGCATGGAGCAGCTCCAGGCGGCGCGCGAGCACGACCTCCTCCCCTTCTTTCGCCTGATCGAGTCGGAAGCCGGCCCGCTGATGGAGGTGGAGGGCAAGGAGCGCGTGATGCTCGGCTCGAACAACTATCTCGGGCTCACGGGCGACCCGCGCGTGAAGCAGGCCGCGCGCGAGGCTCTCGAGACCTACGGCACCGGGCTCACCGGCTCGCGCCTTTTGAACGGCACCACGCCGCTCCACCTCGAGCTCGAGCGCGAGATCGCCGAGTGGATGGGCACCGGCGACGCGATCGTCTTCACCACGGGCTACCAGGCCAATGTCGGCGTGCTGTCCACGATCCTCGCCCCGGGCGACACGGTGATCTGCGACTCAGGCGACCACGCCTCGATCATGGACGGGGTGATGATGTCGCGGGCGAAGCTGCGCCCCTTCCGCCACAACCGGCTCGACAAGCTCGGCCAGATGCTCGAGCGGGCGGCGAACGACGGCGGCGGCGTGCTCGTGGTGGTGGACGGCGTGTACTCGATGGAGGGCGACGTGTGCGACCTGCCGCCGATCGTCGAGCTCTGCCGGCAGCACGGCGCGCGGCTGATGGTGGACGAGGCGCACGGCGTGGGCGTGCTCGGCGCGCGCGGGGCGGGCGCCTGCGAGGCGTTCGGCCTCGAGGACCAGGTGGACCTGCGCATGGGCACCTTCTCGAAGTCGCTCGCGAGCTGCGGCGGCTTCATCGCGGGGCCGGCCGACGTGATCGAGTTCCTCCGGATCCAGTCACGCGCGTTCCTGTTCACGGCGTCCGCTGTGCCGGCGGCCACGGGAGCGGCGCTGGCGGCGGTGAAGATCTGCCGCTCCGACGAGGGGCCGAAGCTGTTCGCCAAGGTTCTCGAGAACGCCCGCTATCTGAACCGCGGGCTCCATTCGCTCGGCTTCGACGTGGTTGACCCCGTGCGGATGGCGGACGGCTCGGAGATGTTCACCTCGGTGGTGCCGGTGCGGATCGGCGACGACTGGCAGGCCGTGCTCTTCTGGAAGGCGCTGTACGACGCGGGCGTGTACTCGAACGTCGCGATCCATCCCGCCGTGCCCCACGGCCACGCGCTGCTGCGCACGAGCGTGATGGCCACGCACGAGCGCGAGCACCTCGACCGCGCGCTCGAGATCTTCGAGCGCGTGGGGCGCGAGGCTTCGCTGATTTCGTAGCCGTCCCCCGCGTGGCAGACAATGCCATCGGTTACCGGCGGCAGAATCTGCCACCCGGCGGCGAGCGTCTCGTTTCGTAGTTGGCGCGAATACGCCACCTCTGATCCGTACGGCTAGCCCCCTCGTAAACAGGGTGTGGGTCGAATTAGGCTTTTCCGGTGCATGCCCTGGACCGCGCGCTAGACCTCACGGTCGTGCCGGGTTACAGCCGGCTCGGTTACTCCGTCAGGAGCCGCTGGTGGGGCGAACTTCCGCGAATGGACGGGCGCCTGGTGATGGTCACGGGCGCCACGAGCGGCATCGGTCTCGCGGCCGCGACGGCTCTCGCCGGACTCGGCGCGCGGGTGCAGATCCTGGCGCGCGACGAGGAGCGTGGCGAGCGGGCGCGCGAGCAGAGCGGCGCCGAACGGGTGTGGGAGTGCGATCTGTCGAGCCTCCGCTCGGTACGCGAGTTCGCTCGCCGCTTCCGCGACGAGCAGCCTGAGCTCCACGTGCTCGTAAACAACGCGGGCGTGCTGTCCGCCGAGCGCTCGCTGTCGGTGGACGGCAACGAGTTCGCACTCGCCACGAACGTGCTGGGCCCGTTCCTCCTCACCGGTCTGCTCGTTCCCACGCTCGAGGCGGGCGCACCCTCCACGATCGTGAACGTGTCCTCCGGCGGCATGTACACGGCGCGCCTCCCCGTCGACAACCTCCAGTCGGAGCGCCACGACTACGACGGCACTGCCGTGTACGCCCGCCACAAGCGCGCCCAGGTGGTGCTCGGCGAGATGTGGGCGGAGCGGCTGAACCCGCACGGAGTTGCGGCCCATTCGATGCACCCCGGCTGGGTGGACACGCCGGGCCTCGAGCGGTCGCTCCCACGCTTCCACAAGCTGATGAAGCCGGCGCTGCGCTCGCCGGAGGAGGGCGCGGACACGATCGTCTGGCTGGCCGCCACTAGGCAACCAGGCGGCGGTTTCTGGCACGACCGCGAGCGGCGGCCCACGCACGTGTTGCGCCGCACCCGCGAGTCGGATGAGGAGCGTGCGCGGCTGTGGTCGGAATGTGTGCGACTTACGGGGCTCGAGCTATGAGGATCGCGATCGTGGGTGCCGGCGTGTCCGGGCTCGTGGCGGGCTACCTGCTTCAGCGCGAGCACGAGGTGACGGTGTTCGAGGCCGGGCCGAAGCCTGGCGGCCACACCAACACGATCCGGGTGGACACCGAATACGAGACGCACCACGTGGACACCGGCTTCATCGTCTTCAACGACCGCAACTACCCGAACTTCGAGCGCCTGCTCACCCGCCTCGGCGTGGCGTGGCAACCGTCACAGATGAGCTTCGGCGTGAGCGACAGCACGGGCGAGTTCGAGTACTCGAGCGTGTCGGCCAACGGGTTGTTCGCCACGCGCAGGCACATTGTGTCGCCGCGCTTCCACCACATGCTCGTGGAGGTGCGGCGCTTCCAGCGCGAGGCACGCGCCCTCCTCACCGGCGATGGCGATCCGTCGCTCGGGGAGTGGCTCGAGCAGCTGCGCTTCTCGCGGCTCTTCATCGACCGCCTGATCGTGCCGCAGGCGTCCGCCGTGTGGTCGGCGGACCCGGGCCAGATGTGGACGTTCCCGGCCCGCTTCCTGTTCAGCTTCTTCGACAATCACGGCGTGCTGCACCTCCGTGACAGGCCCAACTGGCGAACCGTGAAGGGTGGGTCCCAGACGTACGTTGATGCGCTCACGGCGGGCTTCGCCGACCGTATCCGGAGCGGCGTGCCCGTGACGGCGATCGAGCGGCACGCGGACCAGGTGAGCGTGATCCCGCGCGGCGGCGAGCCCGAGACCTTCGACCACGTGATCCTGGCCGTGCACTCCGACCAGGCGCTGCGAATGCTCGCCGACGCCAGCGACCGCGAGCACGAGATCCTCGGCGCGATCCCCTACCAGCTCAACGAGGCGGTGCTCCACACCGACCGCCGGCTGCTTCCCCGCCGGCGGCGCGCCTGGGCGAGCTGGAACTACCACCTCGGCGGCGAGAGCAGCGGCCGCACCCGGGTGACCTACCACATGAACCGGCTCCAGTCGCTGTCCGCCGACCGGGAGTTCTGCGTCACGCTCAACCGCGGCGAGGCGATCGATCCCGGCCAGGTGATCAAGACGATCGAGTACGAGCACCCCGTCTACACCTCGGGCGGCGCGCGGGCGCAGCAGCGGCACGCGGAGATCAGCGGCACCGCCCGCACCCACTACTGCGGCGCGTATTGGGGCTGGGGGTTTCACGAGGACGGCGTGGTGAGCGCGCTTCGGGTGTGCGAGCGGCTGGGAGCTCGCCTCGCGTGACCGCCAGCGCGCTCTATGAGGGCACGGTCCGCCACCGCCGGGTGGCGGTTCGTTCGCGCGAATTCCGGTACTCCATCTATATGGCGTACATCGACCTCGAGGAGCTGCCGGATCTCCTCGGAGGCCGGCTTGCGTCGCCGCGACGCGGACTCGTGCGCTTCCGCCGCTCGGACTATCTGGGCGACCCCCGCTCGGACCTCGCCGGTGCCGTGCGCGAGCGCGTGGAGGCTCTCACCGGTGCTCGGCCCGAGGGTCCCGTCCGCCTCCTCACGAACCTCCGCAGCTTCGGCCATTGCTTCAACCCGGTGAGCTTCTACTACTGCTTCGACCCGCCGGGTGAGCGGGTGGAGGCGGTGCTCGCGGAGGTAACCAACACGCCGTGGGGCGAACGCCACGCCTACGCCCTCTCGCACTCGAACGGCGGCCGCGTGCTCAGCGGCCGCTCCAGCAAGGTGCTGCACGTGTCTCCGTTCATGGGAATGGACCACGAGTACGAATGGAGAGTGGGGGTTCCGGGGCAAACTCTGAGCGTGCACATCGAAAGCCACCGATCCGGCGAGCGAGCGTTCGACGCGACGCTCAACCTCGCCCGGCGGGAGCTCACGGAACGATCGCTCGCGTTCGCCACGCTGCGCCATCCGATGAACACGCTGCACGTGCTCAGCCGCATCTACGGTCAGGCGCTGCGGCTCAAGCTGCGAGGCGTGCCGGTGTACTCGCATCCAGGAGCAGCCCGGCGATGAACGCCGAGGGCGTCGGCCGGGTTGCCATCGGCGCGATGCTCGGGCGCATGCGCGTGGGCAGCGTGGAGATCGTCGAGAACGGCACCCGGCGCCGATTCGGCCATGGCGAGCCGAGCGCGACGGTCCACGTTCGCTCCCCGCGCGTCTGGGCCGCGCTGCTCCGCGGGAGCCGCGGGCTGGCGGAGTCGTATGCGGACGGGCTGTGGGACTCGCCCGATCCCGCCGACGTGGTGCGTCTGTGCGCGCTCAACATCGAGCCGTACGACCGGCTGCGCGCCCGCCTCGCGCCTCTGCGCGCGCCACTGAACTACCTGAGAGGCAACAGCCGGCGCAACACGCGTGACCGGGCCCGCCAGGCGATCTCCGCGCACTACGACCTCGGCAACGACCTGTTCGAGCTGATGCTCGACCCGACCATGACCTACTCGTGCGGCTTCTTCGAGTCGCCGGAAACGAGCCTCGAGGAGGCCTCACTGGCGAAGCTCGACCGGGTCTGCCGGAAGCTGCGCCTCGAGCCCGAGGACCACGTGCTCGAGATCGGCACCGGCTGGGGCAGCTTCGCCCTCCACGCCGCCGCCGAGTACGGCTGCCGGGTGACCACCACCACGCTCTCGCGCGAGCAGTACGAGTACGCCGAGCGGGCCGTCCATGACGCTGGGCTGGACGACCGCGTGACGCTCCTGCTCGAGGACTATCGCGACCTTCGCGGCCACTTCGACAAGCTCGTGTCGATCGAGATGATCGAGGCGGTGGGCTGGCGCGAGTTCGGCACCTTCTTCGAGCGCTGCTCACGGCTGCTCGAGCCCGACGGCACGATGCTGCTCCAGGCGATCACGATCGACGACCGCGCCTACGACGTTGAGAAGCACTCGTCGACCTTCATCCGCGACCTCATCTTCCCCGAGGGCTGCCTTCCCTCCGTGGAGGTGATCTCGAGCGAGGTGGCCGCGAACACCGACCTCCGCCTCATCGGGCTCGAGGACATCAGCGCCCACTACGTCCCCACGCTGCGCGCATGGCGCGCCAACCTCGAGCAGGCGGCCGACGAGCTCAGCAGGCGCGGCTACGACGAGCGCTTCCAGCGTCTGTGGCGCTTCTACCTCGCGTATTGCGAGGCGGGCTTCGCTGAACGGCGGATCAGGGACGTGCAGGTGCTGCTGGCCAAGCCGCGGTTCAGGCGAGAGCCCTCCGCGCTACTCCACCGTGTGAACCTTGAACAGGTTCGTACCGCCCGCCTTCCCCGCAGGCAGCCCGGCCGTGATGCCGATCCGATCGCCGGGTGAGACCATCCCTGCCGCCTTCGCTGCCTGAGAGCACTCCTCGAGCAGATCGAATGTCTCGCTCGGCTCCTCGTTGAGCTGCGCCCGCACGCCCCAGTGAAGCGACAGCCGGCGCACGACGTCCTCGCGCGGCGAGAGGGCCAGCACCGGCATCTTCGGGCGGTGGGCGGACATGAGCGCGGCGGTGCGCCCGGTGAGGGTCGGCACCACGAGCGCCTTGAGGTTGAGCTGGTAGGCGGCGCCCACCGCGCCATAGGCGATGGTGGCGGACTCGTCGCTGCCGTTGTGGTGGCCGCCGCGGTCGGTGAGCCAGCGCCCATACGGCAGCTCCCGCTCCGTGGTCTCGGCGATCGACGCCATCATCGCCACCGCCTCCACCGGGTAGCGGCCGATCGCCGTCTCCTGCGAGAGCATCACCGCGTCGGTTCCGTCGAAGATCGCGTTCGCCACGTCCGTGACCTCGGCGCGCGTTGGGCGGCTGGAGTGCACCATCGACTCGAGCATCTGGGTGGCCGTGATCGCCGGCTTGGCGTAGCGCCCGGACAGCATGAGCAGCCGCTTCTGCACGAGCGGCACCTCCTCGATGCGGAGCTCGATGCCGAGGTCCCCGCGCGCCACCATGATCCCGTCGGCGGCGGCCACGATCTCCTCGGCGTTCGCCGCGGCCTGCGGCTTCTCGATCTTCGCGATCACGGGGATGTCGCGCCGGTGCGCCTGAAGGCGCTCCTTCACCGGCTCGAGATCCGCCCTGCTGCGAACGAACGAGAGCGCCAGCAGGTCCACACCCATTTCCACGCCCGCGTCGATCAGCCGGAGGTCCTCCTCGCTCACGGCGGGCAGCGCCATCGTCACGTTCGGCAGGTTGAGCCCCTGACGCGACGCGAGCGTGCCGCCCACCTCCACCTCGGTGATCACCTCGCCGTCGTTCACCTCGTCCACCCGCAGCCGGATGGCGCCGTCCGCCAGGTAGGCCACGTCCCCCGTGTGCATGATCTCGGCGAGACCCGGCCACGCCACCGGCAGCCTCTCGGACGTCCCCTCGACCCTCTCAGGCGTGAGGACCACCCGTGTGCCGGTACCCAGCTCGATCACGCCGTCCTGCACGGGACCGATCCGCAGCTTCGGGCCAGGCACGTCCTGAAGCACCGCCACCTCCCGGCCCGCCCGCTCGGAGGCCTGGCGGATCATCGTGACCGTGTCGGCGTGCTCCTCAGGAGTCTCGTGCGCGAAGTTCAGGCGCGCCACGTCCATCCCCGCCTGGATCATCCGCTCGAGGACGTCGAGCGAACGCGAGGCCGGCCCAATCGTGGCCACGATCTTTGTCGAGCGCAACTCCACCTCCTCCACAGTCTGACGATCCGGACCAGCGGGCTTGTCCAGATTTGGACAAGTGGGACGACGAAAAGAAAAGCCCGCTCTTAGCGACTGGGCCACCCGGCGAGGGTTGACCGATGCGCCGGTCACATCGTAGGTTTTCTGAGTCGGTCACGGCCTCGCGGCTTTTCAGGAGAGAGGGACACGCCGGGCTTCGCGAAGTTGGGGTCCGCCCGATCCGGGGCATTGCCGCGCGGCATCGTGGTGAAATCCAATAGTTGCAGTACGCGGGGAGGTTTCATGGGCGACACCGCCACGGTCGATGCTGCGCCGCCACAACACTTGCGCGCGCTCGAACAGGCAAATCGCGTTCGGCTTGCACGGGCTGAGCTGAAGCGAAAGGTCGCACTGCAGGAAACGAGTGTCGTAGAGGTCATCCGCACCTGTCCATGGGAGGCGGAGACGATGTCGATCAGCGACCTGCTGACGAGTCAGCGGCGTTGGGGCCGTGCCCGCTGCCGCCGACTGCTGGTGTCGCTGGGGATCCCGGAGAACAAGCAGATCGGGACATTCACGGAGAGGCAGAGAAGTGCGCTCGTGACCGGGCTTTCAGCCCGGTACAGCGAGCCGTGCGCCATCTCCACGGCCCCGGCGTTCGAGCACGAGCCGTTTGAACTGGTGGGCGCCGCCGCGGCGGTCGCGCGCTGAGAACGAGGTCGGAGGTCGGAGAGCGGAGGTGGGAGGACTTTTCTTCTCCGACCTCCGTCCTCCGACCTCCCACCTCTATCTGGCCTTGAACCCCACCCCGCCCGAGCGCTTCTTGAACGCCTCGCGCGCGAGATAGAACACGAGCCCGGCCACCGCCAGCGCGATCAATCCCACGATCCAGAGCTTGATCGGGTGGACGATCAGCGTGATCACGACGATCGTCAGGACGCCCGCCACGGCGGCGAAGATCGTGGTGTGGGAGCGATAGCCGGCGAAGTGCTCGCGGATGCTCACCTCCAGCCCTGCCAGCGAGCCGAGCAGCAGCCCCGCGGCCAGCATCGTGCGGCCGCGCTCGCCGCGCACGACGAAGGCGGCCACCAGCAGCCCGAGGGCGAGCAGCACCACGAGCTCGGTGAGAGGGAACGGTCCCCAGGGCGCCGGCAGGCGTGGGTCGTCGGAGGCGCGCGTGCGAGCCGCCTGCTGAGCTCGCTTGCGCCGCGCCTCGTCGCGCTCCGCCCGCGTCGTGGCCCGGCGCTCGCTCGCGGAAGCGTCCCGCGGCGGGCGCTTGCGGCTACGCCGTCCCATCGATGTGGCGGTTCATGTCGAGCGGAATACGGGGCGCGGCCCAGGGCCGTGCCCCATGGCTAATGGACAGCCGGAGGAGATGCGGACTCGCCACCACCCCATCAGCATGCCAAGCAGCCCGAGGCGCGGGCGCACATGCCAGTGCTTGCAGCCCGGCTCGCCGATGTCGCGGTTGCTCACTCGCACCCAGTGATGCTTCTCGGGCTCGAGCAGCATCTCCTCGATACGGCGGCGGTTGTGCTCCTCCACGAGCGTTCGCTCGGACAGTTCGCGGCGGTTGTCCTCGAGCCGTTCCGCCATCTCGTCGCGGATCGCCTCCAGCTCGCCGAGGCTGAGGATGCGAGGCCCGCCCCGCGAGGCAACGGCCCAGTCGAACCCGGTGCGCGGATACGCACTGCAGAAGAGCTTTGCCAGCTCGGCCTCGAGCTTCGCGATCTGATCGAGCAGCGAACGGCGGGCCGCACGTTCGTCCACTCCCGGCCTGACGACCGTCCTCGATGCGAGTGCCTCGGCCATTGCCACGCCCTCCCGGTCGGGTTCTCCCGGCCATCGTACCACCGGCCTAGTCGGCCTCCCCAAGCGTTTCCGCGGCTATCCAGAGCGCTTCCTCGGCGCTCACGTCGGGCACTCCCTTCACCTGAACGGCGGCGAGTAGCACGCGCTGCATCCCGGAATGCGCGGCGCAGCGCGCCGCGGTGTCGCCAAACAGCACGGCCAGCGAGCACGACTCGTCGGCCACGACGATCTCGCCGCCGCGCAGGTCGCGGCCGTCGCCGCCCAGGCGCTCGCCCGTCATCGCAAGACGCAGCCCCGGCTCCCCGCTCACGCGGTCTGCGTCGTATGCGAGGACCGGCACGCCAGTCTCCACGGTCGCGATTACGAGCGCGTCGTCGAGGAGGCCATAGCTCTTGAAGCCGCCCGCGCGCATGCGCTCGAGCGCGGCCGCCTCGGGTGGCGTGCGCGTGTGGTCGGGGTCGATGCCGATCTGGCGAAAGAACACGCGATACGCCCACGGCACGGGCTGCTGACGCACCTGCACCGCCTTCGGGCCGGTGAAGCGATCGCTCATCACCTTCAGCCGCTCCTTCACCGCTCGCGGGCTGCGCCCGGTGCGAACCGGCAGGCTCGTGTGGATCAGGCTCAGCTCCGGGAACTCCGCCGCGAGCTCCCCCTCGACCCAGCCTCGGCGAAGGCGGGGCTCGCTGCTCACGCCCCGCCGACCGCCCGAAGGCCCGCCAGCACCTGCTGCTCCGTGAGCGGCTTGATCGACGTGCTCTTCACCTCACCCCCGCGCCGCGCGAACACGGTGGTGGGGCAAACGGCCACGCGGTACAGGTTGAAGATGGACAGATCACGGTCCACCGCCACGGGGAAGGTCCAGCCGCGCCGGCGGACGAGCGCCGCCACCTTCGCATGGCTGCCGCCGCTCACCACCGCGGCGAACTGCGCCCGCGGGTGCGCGGCCGCCATGCGCTGGAAGAGGTCGAGCTGTGCCTCGCACCTGGTGGCCCCCGGCACGATCACGGACAGCACGAGCGGCTTGCGGCTCAGCTCGCACGAGGTGATGCTCCCGGGCACGTGCACCTGGCAGGCGGGCACGGCGCCCAGCTGGTTCGACTGTCCCTTGTGCTGCTTCACATTCGCGTCGCCGTCGAGGCTGCTGGTTGCGAGCGGCGCGGCGAACTCGGGCAGCGGCTTGTTCAGTGCGGGGCCTCGCAGGCTCCCGCCGCTGTGGCGGAGCGCGTTCACTCCCGCGACGATCACGGCGAGCACGAACACCACGCCCACCACCCACATGTAGCGGCCGGCAGGTCGCGGCGGCGGGCCCGCGGGCTTCGATTCGCGCTCCCGGGCGAGGTCCAGCTCGTCGAGCTCGGCGAGGCGCTGCGCCGGAGACTGCTTGCGATCGCCGGGGCCGAGATCCGCGAAGCGGTCTTCGCTCACTGCCCCTGCGCCTCGACCGCCGGGCCCTCGGGCCGCGGACGCCGCAGGCGCGGCCAGCGGAGGCGGGAGAGCGCGCGGCGCGGATCGAGGTCGCTGAGGGTGAAGCGCCCATGCTGCTCGGCCCACATGAGGGCGGCCGGGAGAACGATCATCACTCCCAAGAGCGACACGGTGAGGTCCACCACCGTGACGATGCCGAACTCACGCAGCATGCGGATGTCCGACGCGATCAGCGCGGCGAAGCCGGCGATGGCCGTGGTGCCCGACGCGAGCACCGCCGCGCCGGTGGACGCGTACGTGCGCTCCAGGGCGCGGGCGGGTCCCGCCCCGCTGCTTCTCTCCTCCTTGTAGCGCGCGGACAGCAGCACGCTGAACTCCGTGGAGATCGCAATCACCAGGGCGCCGAGCCCGGCGGACATCGGGTTGAGCGGGATGCGCAGGAGGAACAGGACGAGCGCCGACCAGCCGGTGGCGAAGGCGATCGGGATGAGCGGCACGGCCGCCTCGCGAGGGCGCCGGCGAATCGCCAGCAGCACGAGGAAGACTGCCGCGAGCCCGGCGAGCAGCGTGAGCGCGCGGCGGCCGGTGGACGAGAGCTGGCTGTTCGCGTCCGCCGCAAGCACCGGCAGGCCCACCACGTCAGCGCTCACGCCAGGCGGCGGGTGGAGCTGGCCGCGGATGTCGTCGATCAGCTTCTTCTGCCGGTCGAGCGGCATGAGCCGGATGCCGAAGGCCATGTTCGCCACCGTGTGGTCCGGCGAGATCACGCCCTGCGAGAAGTACGTGGGCACCGCGGCGAGAAGCGAGCGCACGCCCTGGCGCGTGATCGCCTGGCCGCTCGCGCTGAAGAGGTCCGGCAACGACAGTGCGGGGCAGAGCTCGGGCGGGTTCTTCGCCTGGCTGCAGCGATCCCCGGGCTGGTAGCCGTGCGCGGCGAGCACGCGCTGCTCGAAGTTCGTCATCCACTTCACCACGCCCGGATCCGTGAGGTCCTTGGCGCGCACGGTCACGTCGAGCTCGCCGGACACGCCGGTGGCGGCCTCGAGCTGCTTCACGTCCTTCAGCGCCTGGAGGTTCTGCGGAACGAGCTGCGTCACGTCCGAGACCACCTTCGTCTGCGTGTCAGCCGCCCAGCCGAGCGCCGCGAGCAGGAGCCCCACCGCCAGCACGCGCCGCGGCCGCTCCACCGCGTTCGCCACGGAGGCCGAGGCTGTGCGCCGGACGAATCCCCACGCGCCGGTGAATGCGTTCACCACCGCGCTGCCCGGACGCGTGCCCGCCGCGCGCGCGAGCCATTCGCGCCCGCGCGGGAACAGCGGCGGCACGTCGTCAGGCCGGGCGCGGGGGACGCGGCTGAAGCGGGAGAGCGCGGCGAAGCCCGCCGTGAGCGCCACGGCGAATGCGAGCGCGATGCCGAGCACGAGCACGGCGCCAAAGCCGCGCACCATCGGTACCGGCGAGAGCAGCAGGACGAGGAAGCCCACCGCCGTGGCCAGGCCCGCGCTCGCGATCGTGGGCCCGCCGGCCGCCGCGGCGGTGGGCGCGGCATCTTCGGGCCGGAGCCCGGCTGCCACCCCCTCCTCGAAGCGCGAGTGGAACTGAATCGCGTAGTCCACCGCGAGTCCGATCAACACGGGCAGGGCGGCCACTGACGCCATCGTCAGGCTGCCACCCACGAGCGTGATCGCACCGAAGGCGAGCGCCGCGGCCGCCAGCGAGAGTGCCAGCGGCAGCATCCGCATCCGAGCGCGGAACACGAGCGCGAGCGTGGCCGCCATCACCACGAGCACCGCGATCAGCAGCACCACCACGGCGTGCTGCACCGACGTGGCCAGCGCGTCCGCCACAACCGGCACGCCGCTCACGATGTACTGCTGGCCGTTCCGCATGCGGAAGAACTTGTCCCTCGTGGCCGTCTGGATCAGACCGATCGCGTGGCGCCGCTGCGCGTCCGAGAGGCCGGGCTTGAGCCGCACCTGCACGAGCGCGGCGTTGGGGCTCGGCGCGAGGAACGCGAAGCGCGCCTTGGGCACACCCACGCCCTTTGACGGGTCAAACCAGAGCTGGGAGACGAACTCCGTGTTGTTGATCGCCGGCAGCCCCGTGAGGCCGTAGCGGAGCGCGAGCTGCAGCGTCTGCTTCACGAATTGGGCGTACACGAGCTGGCGCGCCTCGAGTGCGAGCTTGTTCTGCTTCGCCTTCGAGTAGCCCTTCGCGGCGGCGGCCCTGCGCGCGGCGTCCGCCACCTGGTTGGCCTTCGCGGCCTCCTGGTTGCGCTCCGCGTTGAAGCCCTCGCCGATCCGCTCGACCGCGGTATTGGTGAACGTGCCGGGCCCGAACACCACCTTCGCCGCCTTCGCCTGCGCGATCTGAGTGCACACGCGCGGCATGCGGTCGAGCCCCGCCGCCACCACCTTCCCGTTCTGCACGACGCTCTTCGCCGGCACGTTCCCGGACAGGCAGCCCTCGAGCTTGATCAGCGAATCGAGGTCCGAGGTGAGCAGCGTCCGCTCGAGGTTGCCCTTCACCAGGACGACCACGGCGTCGTCGCCGAACTCCTTCTTGAAGCGTTCGGTGTCCTTGAAGGACTGCGACGAGCGATTGACGAGCGTATCCGTGGAGGCGCTCGGCTGGATCCGCAGCGCGTACACGGCGGCGAGCACGGCGAGCAGCCCCACCGCTGCGAGCACGGGAATCGGCCGCCGGACCACGAAGCGGACCAGGCGCGCAAAGACAGCAGCACCCCTCATACGCGTAGGGTAGAGCGCCAACCGCGCGCCAGCGTCAGGTCAGAGGCGGCCTGGCTGCGCGAACCATCCCAACTAGCTGTTCTCAGAGAACACCTAGGGAGGACGCTGCAGCGAGAAAGCCCCTCCCACCTCCGACCTCCGACCTCCAACTGCTCAAGGCGAATCAGGCGCAGCGGTCACATGCGGATATCGACCGCTCTGCCCGATGAGATTGCCCAAAGGCGCCTGCTCCCTGCACGGCGGCGATGGCACGTTCGCCGGGCCGTTGCCGCCGTACACGAACTTGTCGATCAGGGCGAACGTCTCTGGGGAGATCAGGCTCGTGACAGCGCCCACGCCAGGGAGAAGCGGGTCGATCGTCTGCACGACGGTCGGCACCGGGTTGGTGGTGCAGAGATAGGAGCCGAAGACCTTGAGGCCGCCCCGCGCGAGGTCGAGGTAGCCGAGCGGCTGGAAGTACGGGTTCGAGCGGTTGCTCGCGATGCGCTTGGGGTAGGCGGCGAGCGCCTCGGGATTCACCGGGTTGGTGGTGCGCAGGTAGTGCACCTGCTTCGCGTTGTTGGCGGCGGTGCAGCGCTGCACCGGCTTGTCGCACACCGGGGCCGTTGCCTGCGTGGCGGCGGTGTCGAGGGCGAAGAACGCGGCGGCCTCGTGCTTGTACAGCCCGACCCAGTCGAGGAACGGGTTGAGGCTGCGCAGGAACGGATCGGCCTGGGCCAGCACGGGACGCGTGGAGTCGAGGAATGACGACACCGCTGGCAGGCCGCGCTTCGACGCGTGCACCAGCGCGGGAATCTCCTCGAAGAGGCCCTTGAGGTTCGGCGCGAGCTTCGCGGCGCTGATCAGCGTGGGCGACAGCTGGCGCGCCGCCGGCCTCAGCTGGTTGATCAGCGGGTTCGTGTTGTTGGCGAACTTGGTGAGCCGCACGGCGATCGCGCGCGACTGGTCCTCGAAGGTGGGGAAGGCGATGAACGCCTCCTTCAGCTGCTGGTCCCGCGAGGCGGTGGTCTGGAACACGCGGTTCGAGTTCGAGATCAGGTCCGCGAGCTGGCCGTCGCGCTCGGTGAGAGCGTTGAACACCACTCCGGTGTTGCGCACAAGGCGCGACGTGGCCTGCTGCTGGTTGTGAAGGACCGCCAGCACCTTGTTCACGTTCTCCGCGAACGGCGTGAGGTTGCCGAGCGCGTCGTTCAGGTCCTGGCCGCGCCCGTTGAAGGCGATGCCCTGCTGCTGCATCCAGGTCTGGAACGCCAGTCGCGTCTTCGGGTCGAATGCCCGGAAGATCTCGTCGAGCTGCACGGTCTGCGCCACCTGCCCGTTCGGAAGCGTGCCGTTGTCGGCCAGCTTCGGCACCGAGCGGTTGCCAGGTGAGAGCTCGACGTAGGTCTCGCCCAGCAGCGTCTTCTGGCGCAGGATCGCGCGCGTGTCGCTCGGTATCGGCGCGTACTTGTGGTTGATCTCGATGGTCACGGCGGTGAGCGGCTTCACCTGCCCGTTCTTCACCACCACCTTCTTCGAGATCACCTTGCCCACGTTCACCCCGGAGATGCGCACGTCGGCCTGCTGGGCGAGCGTGGTCGCCTCGGGGAAGTTCACGGTCACGCGGTAGCCCTTCGCCCGCAGCGGCACCGGGCCGCCGAAGGTGATCCAGAGGTAGAGCAGGATCGCGACGCACGAGAACGCGAAGCCCACCATCACGAGGATCCGCCCGAGGCTGGGAGCCTGCTTCTGCATCAGGGATTCGCCCCCGTCGGTGTCGGGGCGCCACCGCACACCTGCTGCTGAGTCGGCGCGTTCAGCAGGTCGATCAGGACCTTGAGCTGCGGGTTGAGCGTCTCGATCGCCTGGAGCACGCCGAGGCTCGTGCAGTCCGTGATGAAGAGGCCGCGCCGCACGGCGCCGTGCGCGTCCTGCGTGGAGAAGATCGACGCGCCCGCGTGGTTCACCCACGCCGCCCAGTAGAGGAAGCCCTCCTCCGGGCCCGGCGGGTTGTAGGCCAGCTCGTTCAGCAGCACGTTGATGAACTTCGCGGTGCGCGTGAGGCGCGGCGCCACGGGGTTGAGGTGCTGCGCCGCGATTCGCAGCTCGTGCACCGTTGGCTGCGCCTTCACGGAGAACGGCCGCAGCTGGTTCTTGATGATCGGCGTGGTCTGCTTGAGGAACGGGCGCGTTGCCGCGAGCGACGGTCCGAGCGCGCGCGCTCCCGGACGCAGAGCCTGGAACGTCGGCCCGAGCACCTGCGCGAGCTTGTCCGCCTTGCCGAGAGTGGTGTTGGCGGTGCTCAGCGTGCCCGGCAAGAGCCCGAGCGTCTCCTCGAGCTTCTGGTCCTCGCTCGCGATCGCCTGGAAGTTCGCGTTGGAGGCGTCCACGAGCTGCGTGAGCTGGTGGTCGCGCCCGGCGAGCGCCGTGGTGAGCAGCTGGAAGTTGTGGATAACGCGCTGCAGGTTGTCCCGCCGCTGCGAGAGCAGGCGTGTGAAGCGCGCCGTGTCGCGCGCTGTCGGGTCGAAGCGCTTGAACGTCTCCCGCAGGTCCGCGGAGTAACCCTTGCTGCCGAACGCCTCGGCACCCGAGTTGAGCAGGATCTGGAGGTAGGAACGCGTGTCCGCATCGAGGTTCGACAGGATCTCGTCGAGGTTCACGTCCGGCAGCGTGTTCGACACGGGCAGGGTGCCGCCGTCGGGCACCGCGCCGGCGGACTTCGTACCGGGATCCATCTCGATGTACATGTCCTTGAGCCCGGTCTTGGGCCGCAGGAGCAGGGTGGCGTTCTTGTAAATCGGTGCCTTGCGCTGCGACTTCTTGATCTTCATCTGCACGATCGCAACGCCGTTCTGCAACTTCACGCCGCCGATCTCCCCGATCGGCACGCCCGCGATGTTCACCGTCTGCCCCTGGCCGGGCACGACCGCCTGCGCGGTCGAGAACTCGGCGTTCACGGTGTAGAAGTCCGTGCCCACGAACGGCACCCAGCTCGGCAGGTAGAGCCGCTGGTGGCTGAGGATGATGGCCGCCACGGCGACGGCCAGGAGGAACAGGCCGATGATCGCCACGAAGTCGCGCAGGTGCTTTCGGATAGCCGAGCTCATGGCCCACTTCCGATCGGCGCGTTGTTCAGGTTGGGCAGCTGGTTCTTGTAACAGGCGACCGACGAGTTGTACGGCGGCTCACGGCTCGGCTTCTTCGGTTGCGTGCCGAGCGGCTTGCTCGACGCGTTGCCGAACAGCTGCCCGCTCTGGGAGAGCCCGGTGTGCACGCTCTGATCGCCGCCGCCAGGCTGGAAGCGGGTGTACTGGCCATTGCCGTCGAAGTTCTGCGACTCGGACGAGAGGCCGACCATCGCCTGCCAGAACTCCTTGTAGTTCGGCAGGCCCGTGGTGAGGAAGCCGTCCTGGATCGGGACGTCTCCCGTGGGCAGGACGACGCCGGTGGCGCAGCGGTTGATCAGGTCGAGCTGCGGGATCAGCTTGAGCGACTCGTCGGTGACGCCCGCGAGGTCGTGGATCGACGGCCGCAGCTCGTTCACGAGGCCGCCGAGCTCCTTCGGCGACACGAGCTTGCGCGCCTGCGCGACCCACGGGAACGACGCGTCGATCGTGGCCGGCGTCTCGCGCACGCCCGGCAGGATCTCGATCGCCCAGGCGCGCGTCGGCGGGAACGACTGGTTGAGGTGCAGCAGCGTGCTGTTTGCCTTGGTCAGGACCGGTCCGAGCAGGTGGATCGACTGCTGCAGCTCGGTCTGACGCGCCGCGAAGGCGGCCGTCGTGCGGTTGAAGTTCGTGATGAAGTCCTGCAGCACGCCCTCGTTCGAGTCGAGCGCCGCCGCGACCTTCTGGGTGCTCGCGATCAGCTTGGAGAGGTCGTGCGGGTCCTGGCCGAGGAAGCCCTCGTTCACGAGCGCCGTGCCGCGCAGCGCGTGCGGCGAGTAGTTGAGCGAGCGGTTGAGCGCCTGCGCCGCGGTGAGCCCGCGCACCGACGGCACCTGGTCGGCGTCCTCGCCCGGCAGCGGCTTGCCGTTCAGCGCGTCGCCGTAGCCCTTCACGAGCACCTGCAGGTTCGCGCGCGTGTCCGCCTGCAGCGAGCTCAGCACCTGGTCGATCTGCACCGGCGCGCTCGTCTGGGTGACCGGCACGGTGCTGCCCGACTTGAGGGAGGGCGCGCTCGGGCTGCCCGGCTGGAGTTGCACGAAGAAGTTGCCCTCGAGGAACAGCTTGGGCCGGATCTTGAGCGTGGCGTCCGAATGGATCGGCAGCCCGTTCTTGCTGACGCTCATCGTCACCAGGGCCGAGCCGGTGGCCGTGCCGTTCGCGTCCTTGTAGATCTTCACGCCCGTCACGGTGCCCACGTTCACGCCCGCGATCCGCACCGGCGACTTCGTCCGCAGGTTCGACGCGTTCTGGAACACCGCCTTCAGCTGGTAGGGATGCGAGGTGAAGGGGATGTGCTTGGCGAACGCGAGGTAGCTCGCCACGGCCACCAGCACGACCGCGATCAGGCCGGCGCGGAATGGGCTCATGCCTCTGTGGTGGGCGTGGCGCATTACTTCGTCTTCACCTGCCCATCCGTGCGCGTGCCCTGGTTGCCCGGGATGTTCCCGATGCTCGTCTTGCCGGGCGTGTAGACCTCGTTGCCCGCCTCGCACTCCTTCGTCTGGCCTGGCGACGCGGTGTTGGGGTACGGGTTGGCGTGCAGGTGGTTCGCGACGTCCGGCCCGTTGGCGGGGGCGTTCGAGGGGCCGCCCTCATTGTTGGGGCCGGTGGGCGTGGCGATGATGATGAAGCGCTGCCACGTGCCGTTCGCATCGCCCACCGACAGAAGGCTCGCGACGTTGCGAAGGAAGAGAGTCACGTAGTTGCAGGTGGTCTGCACCGGCGTGAGGAATGCCAGCGTGGGCTTGAGCGAGGTGAAGGTGTGGTTGAGCTGGTGCACGCCCTTCGGCACCAGCGGGTCCGTGGCAAAACGCTGGAGGTGCCGGAAGGTGCTCTCGAGCTGCTTGTTCATCGGGGGCGTGAGCGGCAGGTTCTTCGCGCCCGCCGTGAGAGCGTCGGCCAACACCGGCGCGGTGCGCGGCAGCACGGCCACGCCCGGCCGCAGCTCGCGCATGAAGCCGGTGAGGTTGCGGATGAACGGCCGCTGCAGCGGAAGCTGCGCGGTGACCGTGTCGAGCGTGGCGGGGCCCTTCGCGATCGTCTGCTGGATGAACGGCTTGGCCACGCTCGCGAGGGCGGTGAAGGTGGTGTCGAGGTTCGCGAAGAGGTCGCCCTGCGTCTGGGCCACGGGGGCGGTGATCGACGCTGCGCGCCCCAGCGCCGGGAAGAACTGGCGAAGCTGGGTGCGCGGCGCGGCGAGGTTGGCCGCCACCGGCTGGAGGTTGGTGAACAGCGGCCGTAGCGCGAGGATCGCCTCGTTCAGGTCCTGCCCGCGCCCCGCCAGCGCGTCGCCGAAGCCCGTGAGCGACTGCTGCTGACCAATGCGCGTGGGCTTGTTGAACATGTTCAGCACCTGGTCGATCTCCACCGGCCGCGGCTGCGCCTGTGACAGCGGGATGGTCGCGCCGGCCGGATAGCCGGACCCAGCGCGCCCGGGCGTGATCTCCACGTACTTGAGGCCGAGCGCCGACCGCGGCCGAACGAGCACCGTCGAGTCACGCGGCAGCGGCTCCACCCGCTTCTCGAGCTTCATCGTGATCACGGCGGTGTCCACACCGTTCGCGTGGCGGACCGGCTCGATGTTCGAGACCACCCCCACGCGCTCGCCGCCGATTCGCACGTCGTTGCCCTTCACGAGGTTGGCCGCGTTCGGCAGCTCGGACTTCACCTCGTAGGTGGGCACGAACGGCAGGCCGTTGTTCGCGTTGTACGCGAGGAACACGGCCACGATCGTCACGAGCACGGTCACCGCCCCGATCAGGACGGGGCTTCCGGTGAGTGCGGCTGGTCCGCGTCGTCTACCCATCAGGCGATCACGGTCCCAGGAGGTAGTTGAGGGCGGGATCGGCCTGGCCGAGCGCCGGCGAGCCGTCCCTGCTCGCGCCGCGGCGGATGCGGTTCAGCGCAGCCTTGCGCTGGCGGTCGACGTTCGGGTTCGCCAGCGCGATGAAGCGCTGGAGCAGGCTGGGCTGCCTCGCCGCGGCCGCGTTCGTCCCGCCGCCGGAGGAGGCGGGCGCGACATTCTGGCCGCTCAGCGCCTTCAGGATGGCGGCGTGAGTGCGGTCGAGGAGCGGGTCGCCCGTGGAGCTGGACGCCGACGACGAGGTCGCGCTGGCCGAGTTCACCCTGTCGAAGGTGGCCCGGCAGTCGGGCGCCACGACCTTCGTCGCGTAGGTGGAGCAGGCGTTGAGGATCAGGCCGGCACGCAGGTAGTGGCTGATGCCGTCGAAGCCGTTGATGGCCTGCATCTGGAAGAAGATGTAGTCCATGAGCCTGTTCACCCCGCCGGTGGCCGTGAGGCTCTTCTGGAGCGCGTCGAGGTTCTTCGACACCGGGTCCGCGTTCACCGCAAGCTGGGCGAGGTCAGTGGCGATCGGCTTGGACGCCACGAGCGCGGGCGTGCCCACGTCCGCGGCCTGGCCGAGCGACTTGATCGCCGGGATCGAGGCCTTCGAGAAGGGACCGAGCTCGATCACGAAGCGGTTGAGCCCGGGAGCCGCGCGCCCGAGGTCGGTGATCACCGGCGTCATCTCATCCGAGAGAGCTCCGAGGTCGGTGAGCGTGGGCTTGAGCTGGCGCAGGAACGCCGGGAAGCGCTGAATGCCGGCGGAGATGTCGCCGCGCACGGCGGCCGTGGCCTGCGCCGTCTTGTTGGCCTGCACGATGAAGTCGGCCACCTGGCGCCGCTTGGCGGCAAGCGGCTGCAGCACCTGGTCCGAGTTCTTCGCAAGGTCGGCGAGCGTGCGGTTCTGCTGAGCCAGGATGGCGAGCACCTTGTCGGTGTCGCGCAGCGCGGGGTTGGCGCGATGGATGGCCACGTTCAGGTCCTTGCCGCGGCCGGCGAGCGCGGTGCCGAACTCGTTGATCAGGATCGCCAGGCGCTGGCGCGTGGGCTCGCGCATGATGTCGTTGATCTCGTCGATGTCCACCGGCGAGCTCGTGTGCTGCACGGTGAGCAGGTGCTGGCCCTTGCCGTCGCCGCGCCGGATCGCGGGCAGCACCGGTGCGCGCATGCTGCCGGGCGAGCACTCGGCGAACGTCTCGCCGATCAGCGACTGCGGCCGAATCGTGCAGTGAGCGTCCGTGTGGAAGGGCGAGAAGCCGGCCTTGCTGATGGCCAGGACCACCGCGGCCTTGTTGTCTGGCGTCACGTGGAGCGACTCGATGGTGCCGACCTTCGCGCCGGCCACCTTCACGTCCTCGCCCGGCACCGCGCGGACGTAGTCGAAGATCGCGCGGACCCTGTACGTGCCGCCTCCGCCTCCACCGCCCGCGCCCGTGCCGAACACGAGCACCACCGGCACCGCCACGAGCACGAGAGCTATGAGGGCCAGCCTTCTCACGGGCCGGGCGGGACGGTCGAGGGGTCACATGTGGTCTGCGGCTCCTGGTACGGATTCGAGCCGTCGGGCGCCGGCTGCACGGCACCGCCCGGGCAGCGCTCCTGGCGGTGCGTCTGGAACCCGGCCATCCGCTGCGACGGCGGCGCGGCGGTGAGGAACGACCCGCTCGCGTTGTCCGTGAGCGAGAACGCGTTGAACATCGGCATGATGCGCGCGTAATGGCCGTTCGCGTCGAAGTTGGCGGCGCCCTCGGCGAACTTCGTGAGCCAGCCGGTGAAGTCCGGCGAGTACGGCCGCAGGTAGTCCACCACCGGCTGCCCCTTTTGGAACGCCCGGATCGTGCGCGGGAAGTCGGACTTGGCGAGGCTCGCCAGCTTGGGCTGCTTGGTGAGCAGCTCGATGAGATCGTTGTTCGCGCCCGGTGTGCGGATCAGATGGCGCAGATCCGTGATGGTGGGCGTGGCGTCGCGGACGAGCGGGCGCAGCTGGGCGAGGAACGGCGCCAGCCGCTTGGTCGCCGGCTTCGAGGCGTTCACGAGCCGGTCGAGGTCGTTCAGCGTGGAGTTCAGGTTCACGAACGTCGTGTTCGCCTGGCGCAGCGTCTGCGGGAGCACGCCGAGCGCCTGTGCGAGCGACACGTTCTCGTTGCCGATCGCGCGCATCGTCGCGTTCGCGTTGCCCACGAGGCTCGACAGGTCGGCGCGCCGCCCGGCTATGGTGGTGACCACGTTCGAGGTGTCGGTGACGAACTTCTGGAACTCCACCTGGTCGCGCGCCAGCTCCTGCGTGACGAGCGACGACGTCGAAAGGGCGGGCGCCAGGTAGCGGAGGCTCTGGTTCGCAAGCTTGCCCTTGCCCTGAAGCTGCCTGCCCGAGCCGCGGATGAGCTGCTGCAGCCCGCGCCGCGTGCGCTTGTCCAGCGTGTTGAAGATCTGATCGAGGTCGACGGCGGAGTTGGTGTTGTCCGCCGTGATGGTGCCGCCGCTGTTGATCGGGTCGTTCGAGTTGGGGCCCGGCTGGAGCGACACATAGCGGTTGGCGATGCCGGACAGCGAGTTCACCCGGATCGTGGCCACCGTGCCCCGGTGGAGCGGCGAGAAGGCCGAGTTCACGCTCATCTTCACGCGCGCAAGGCCGTTCGGCGCGAGCGAGATGTCGTTCACCTTCCCAACCTCCACCCCGCCGACCATCACGAGGTTGCCCTTCACGAGCTGGCTCGCGCTAGTGAACTCGGCGGTTACCTGATAGCCGCCCCCGCCGCCGAACAGCAGCACGCCGACGATCGCGACGGCGATGATCACGCCGACTATCGCGATGGTGCGCGCAAGCGCGGAGCCGCTCTCGCCGCGCCGCCTCCTTTGCGGCGACGGGTTATGCGGGGTTGTGGGAGTGGGCAAAGGCGAGTCTCATTCTTTGGACGCCTCCCGTTGCGTCCGAAGGGTGGTCGGGGCGACGCATCTTGCGCCGTATGGCCAGCACAGCGGTCCTACTCCATCCCGAGCGGGCCCTTGGCCTCGCCTGAGAGGAACTGCCGCACGAACTGGTTGTCGGAGTTGAACAACTCCTCCGCCGGGCCGGACTCCACGATCCTCCCCTTCCACAGGATCGCGATGTACTCGGCCACGCGGCGCGCGGACATGATGTCGTGCGTGATGACGACGTAGCAGCCGCCGTTCTCGTCGTGAATCTCCTTGATCAGCTCGCACAGGAGAGCGGTGCGCACCGGGTCGAGTCCGGAGTCCGGCTCGTCGAACAGCACGATCTGCGGGTCGAGCACGAGCGCGCGCGCGAAGCCTGCCCGCTTGCGCATCCCGCCCGAGAGCTCGTTCGGCATCTTGTCCCCCGCCCCGCCGAGCCCTACCTCCTTGAGCCGGCGGTTCACGATCTCGGCGATCTCGTCCTCCGCCTTGTCCGTGTGCTGCCGCAGCGGAAACGCGACGTTGTCGTACAGATTCATTGAGCCGAACAGCGCGCCGTCCTGGAACAGCACGCCGAACTTCTTGCGCATCTCGAAGAGGTCGTCATCGGCCATGTTCGGCACCGACTCGCCGTGCACGAGCACGTCCCCCTCGTCGGGATAGAGCAGGCCGACCATGTGCTTGATGCATACCGACTTCCCGGTGCCCGACGGGCCCAGGATCATCGAGATCATGTTGTCGGGGATGCCCAGGTTCAGGCCGTTGAGAATCGTGTTGCGGCCGAAGCTCTTCTTGACGTCGATGAACTCGATCGCGTCATCGGAGCCGTGGTCGCGCTTCTCCCCGGTATGCCACTTGTACTCCTCCTGCTCTTCGGGCGAACGGTCGTCCACCACCTGAGTCGGCTGGTCCTCGGGCGCGAGCTCCCCGTCCTCCTCCGTGCGCTCGTACTCCTCAGCCACTCCCTCTCCTTTCATCCACCAATCGGCGCCCTCGGGTTCGACCCCCAGAAGATCTGAGTGCCGAGCATCCCCACGAGGTGGACACCCACCACGTTGAACACCATCGACTTCGCGGTTGCGGTTCCCACGCCCACCGGTCCGCCGCTGGCCGTGTACCCATAGTAGGTGCCAACCACCACTATCAGGGTGGCCATCGCCATCGCCTTGATCAGGCTGAATAACAAGTCAGGTGGGTTCTGGAACATCCAGAAGATCAGGAAGTAGCCACCTGACGAGACCTCCCCGATCTGCTGCACCACCGCGAGATAGGACGCGAAGAACCCGGCGCCCACGGCGGCGATGTACATGAACGGCAGCACGATCCAGCCGGCGAGCAGGCGCGTGGCGCAGAGGAACGTCATCGAGCTGATGCCCATCACCTCGAGCGCGTCCACCTCGTCGGAGATCCGCATGGCTCCGATCTCGGCCACGAGGCCCGTGCCCACCTTCGCGGCCATCATGTAGCCGAAGGCGTACGGGATGACCTCGCGCAGGTCGCACCACGCCGAGAACACGCCGGCGTACGCGGGCGCGCCCACCGCGCGGTTGAAGTAGGCGCCCTCGATCCCGCACTCGAGCCCGAGGATGAACGCGAGGCTCCAGATCACGAGCGTGGAGCCCAGGATCAGGATGCCGGCCTGGCGCAGCACCTCGCCGAAGAACTTGATGATGCGGCCGCTGAAGATCTCGTAGAAGTCGCGAGCGGCGAACTTGGCGATGTCGCCGATGGAGGCGACCCAATCCCGCGGAACGGCCAACCAGGTTCTACCCATGGCGAACTCCGGTCACTGGCCACCCTTTCTTCAACGCGATCACTTGATGACCGAAATCTCGGGATGCGTGGCCAGCAGCGTCTGGGTGAACACGTAGTTGAACGCGAAGATCCCGATGAAGGCGATCACCACGCCCTGGTTCACCGCGCGGCCCACGCCCTCGGCGCCGCCCGATGCGGTCATGCCCTTGTAACAGGAGACGATCGCGATGATCGCTCCGAAGATCGTGGTCTTCAGCACCGAGCCCCAGAGGTCGGTGGTGGACGCGTTCGTGAGCAGGGTGGAGAAGAACGGGCCGAGCGGCGCGTGGAAGGCCAGCGTGGCCAGGATGCCGCCGAAGATGCCGAAGATGATCGCGTAGATGTCGAACAGCGCGGTGGCGATCATCAGCGCCAGGAAGCGCGGCACAACGAGGTTCTTCACGGGGTCCACGCCGAGCACCTGAAGGGCGTCGAGCTCCTCGCGGATCTTGCGCGCGCCGAGGTCGGCGGTGATCGCCGTGCCGGCCACCCCGGCGAGGATGATCGACGTGACGTTGGGGCCGAACTCGCGAATCGATGTGAGGACGAAGAAGCCGCCGAGCCGGTCGATCGCGCCGAACAGCGTGAGGAAGTTGCCCGCCTGGAGGCCCGGCGCGCCGAAGCTGATCGCGACCGTGGAGATGAGCAGCGGGAACCAGCAGAGCCGCAGCGCGAACAGGAACTGGTTCACGAACTCCCCGCCGTACGGGTACGGTGGGCGGATGGCCGACAAGATCGTCTTGCCGGTCAGGATCATCATGTCCCCTACCTGTTCGAGCAGGTTCTTGGTAGGTAGAAACGCCCGATCAGCTACTGCACGAACCACTCCGTCGGCTCCTCCCGTAAACAGGGAAGCGAGAGCTCCCCTCTCCTCCGGCGGGAAAGACTACGGGATCGCTTCTGGGCGGGCAACCGGGAACCGTGGCGTACCCCACCCTCCAAACTGCGTCGAAACGGCGCTGCCCCGTGGTATGTTCCGCCCGCTTTGGACGCGAGGGGAGCGCAGGGAATGCGTGCAGGCGGAGCGGCTCTTGCTGCCCTCGCCGCGCTTGCGCTGTCAGCGTGCGGCGGGTCTCAGCAGGACGCGCACGAGCCGTCGGGCAAGTTCAAGGTCGAGGTGCATGGGCGCTTCCCCGCCAAGCAGAAGCTCGCCAAGCGGTCCGTGATGGTCGTGACGGTGAAGAACGTCGACAGCCGGCCGCTGCCGAACCCGTCCGTGACCGTCGACTCGTTCAACCGCAACAGCACGCAGGCCAACCTCGCCGACGCGAGCCGGCCGGTGTTCATCGTCAACAGCGGTCCGGTGGGCGGCGACACCGCCAACCAGAGCACCTCGGCTTTCGGCCGCGAGCTGAGGCCTGGTCAGGTGGCCACCTTCAAGTGGAACGTCACCGCGGTGCAGCCCGGCCCGTTCAAGATCAAGTACACGGTCTCGGCTGGGCTCTACGGCAAGGCGGTGGCGGTCGATCCAAGCGGCCGAGAGAACCCGAGCGGCCACTTCCGCGGCATCGTGGTGCAGGCCGCGCCACACACCACCGTCAACTTCAAGAACGGCAAGACGGTCCAGGGCGGCTAGGTGTAGTTCCTAACGACGTTGGTCAGTCGTGACGCTGGGGGTTTGTGGCCGAGAGAGCCGTGTGGGCGTCTGAAGTTGTAGTGGTTTAGGAAGAACGAGAGGGCCTCGGTGCGTTCTGCTGAGCTGCCGTAGATGCGCGCGTAGGCCCATTCGTTCTTGAGGGTTTGGATGAAGCGTTCGGCCTTCCCGTTCGTCCGTGGCCGCCCGGGTTTGATGCGCAGGTGGCGGATGCCGAGCTGGGCGCAGGCGTCGCGGTGGGCGAATGAGACGTAGGCGGCGCCGTTGTCGGTCATCACTTCCCTGATGCCGATGCCGCGTTCTGAGAACCACGTGACCGCGCGCTTGAGGAAGCCGACGGCGGTGACCGCGTCGAGATTGTCGAGCACCTCGGCGTAAGCCAGGCGCGAGTGGTCGTCGACGGCGACGTGCACGAACTCGAAACGTGTGACGCCGCGGCTGCGGCCGTCCTGGTGTGCCTTGAACTGGCTTTTGCGGCTGCCGGTGACGCGCCAGCCGGCGCCGCGCTCGGAAATGCGCCCGAGCGTTTTGATGTCGACGTGCACGAGCTCGCCGGGATGGCGGCGCTCGTAGCGGTTGGGCGGCTCGGGCGGTTCCAGCCGCGAGCGGCGCCCGAGCCCGATCCGTTTGAGCCAGAGCGACACCGTCGAGAGCGCGAGGCCCAACATCTCGGCGATCTGCGCCGCCGTCATCCAGAGCCTGCGCAGCTTCTCGATCGCGTCGACCTTTGGCTGCGGCAACCGGGTCGGCGAGCGGTGCGGCCGTGAGCTGCGGTCGAGCAGGCCCCGCTCGCCCTCCTGACGCCAGCGCTTCAGCCAACGCCAGGCCGTGCGCTCGCTGACGCCGGCGGCCGCGGCCGCCGTCGCCAGCGACCAAGCCTTGCTTTCGATCCGCTCGACGAGCAGCCTGCGGCTGTTCGGACAGGTGCGGGCATTACCGTGAAGCTTCATCCGGAGTCCTCCTTGGGACTGAGTTGGTTCGCACCTCTCAGCCTCCAAGGGGGCCCGGATGGCCTACTGACGAACGTACCTAGGAACTACAGCTAGGCGGCGCGGCGCACCGGCACGCGCACGACGGGCACGGCCTCTTCCTCGTCGAAGCGGTCGGCAAGCTCGGCCACCGCGGCGAGGACGCGCCGGGCGTGCGCCTCGGCCAGCCGGCCGAGCACGGGCCACGCCGCCAGCAGGTGCGTGCGCGTGATCGCGCTGTCGGCGATGGCGCGCATCTTTAGCGAGAGCAGTGAGCCGTCCGCGCCGTCGCTCGTCACGCAGGCTGTCCAGGTGAGCTCCACGCGGCCGCCATTCGCGAGCCGCCAGACGAGCGCATGGCCGACGGCGCGCCGGGGCGCCACCTCCAGACGGTGGCTCGAGATCACGCGGTCCTCGACGCCCAGCGCGGCAAGCGCCTCCTCGAGCCGCGGCCGCGCCTGGAAGCGGGTGAGAGCCGCATACGTGGTGTCCGGCCCTGCCGCGACCGGCTTACAGAAGTTCCTTGTGATGGGGCGGGTCATCGTGAGCTCCGGATATTGGTATGGACGATGAACCAATAATCCGTCCTGGCGCCGTCCAGGACACGGGAGCCAGCCTGCGTCCGCGCGGGCGGTTAACCGGTGTCCGCGGTGGCGACCGCGGGTGCGGGCTCCGGCTTCGCGCGCCGCGCCCGCCGCTCGACCACCAGCAGCGCCACCGCCACCGGCACAGTGGCCGGCAGCACGGGGATCTCGATGAAGAGCAGGTCGAAGGCGAGCGCCAGGGCGAACGTGATCACGGCCGCCCGGTCCTGATACCGATGGCCCTCGGCCGCAAGCACAGCGCCCAGCAGCGCCGCCACGAAGAAGTCGCCGAAGCCCATCACCACCCCGCTCAGCAGCACCCGCTGGAAAGCCGGCAGGTCGAAGCTCGGGGTGGCGAAGTTGAGCAGGTCCTGCGCCGGCTGGAGGTAGTGCGCGCCGATCATCGCCACGTCGCCCACGGCGGTGAGCAGGATCCCGACCTTCAGCCAGCGGAGCGGCGCGAGCTGGGTGACCAGGATCGCGAGCGTGACGGACGCAAGGATCGACAGCACCACGGCCGCCACCTGGCCGGAGAGCTCGTTGCGCCGGCCCCACGCGATGAGGAACAGCGGAATCACGAGCAGCGCCAGACGCGGATTCCTCCAGCGGACGCCGCGCGCCAGCGCTAGCGCTGCGAGGGGCGGCACGGCCGCGAGGGAGAGGTATGTGAGCATCGCGGCCGCCCCCGCCGCCTCTCGCAGCGCCACCACTGTCAGCACGATCGAGGCAAGGGGGACGAGGCCCCACGCCGCCTTCCTTACTCGCACGCGCGCGGGGATATTGCACGGCAGCGCGACCGTCCCGGCCTGTGCCGCGCAGAGACATACGCTCGATAGGGGGAAGTCGAGGCTCACCTGCCGCCTGGGCTACCGGGAGCGGCGTGCTTCTACTCCCGAAATACCGCTGCGCCGCGGGCGAGTGTCAGCGCAAGCGCACGCTTTCGCGCCTACGGGTTTAGGCCCTATCGTGAACAGGATGAGCGAGCCCCGGCAGAGCACCCCGTGGGAAGGCCGCGCCGAGCCGGCGGACCTGGTGATCATCGCCGGGATCACGATCAGCGGCTTGTACGCGCTCGTGCTCCTGCCGCTCGTGCCGTCGCTTGTTGGCACCCATCCGCTGCTGCTCGAGCTGATCCGGGGCTCCACCACCTCGATCGTGACCATGGGCGCGCTTGCGCGAACGGGCCACGCCCACTTGGCGGTGGCGCTCGTCGCGAGCATTCCGGCGCTCATCGCCTTCGACTGGGCGTACTGGTGGGCGGGCCGCCGCTGGGGCGCGGGAGCCCTGCGCATGCTGGGCGGCGCGCACCCGAAGGGGCTGCGCCGCGCCGAGCGCGTACGGCGGCTGATGCATCGCTTCGGCCCGGCCGCCGTGATCCTCGCGTACGTCCTGCCGGTGCCGACGGTGCTCGTCGACGCCGCCGCGGGCTGGGCGCGCATGCGACTGGTGGTGTTCCTGATCTGCGACGTGATCGGCGCGCTGATCTGGACCGCGCTGCTGGTGGGCCTGGGCTACGGCCTCGGGCAGCGGGCGGTGGACGTGGTCCACCAGGTGTCGCACTACTCGCTCTACGTCACGATCGCGCTGGTGGTGCTCATCGTCTTCCAGCAGGGCCGGCGGCAGCGGGCGCAGTTCCGGGCCCCGTCTGAGCCGCGCGCTCAGGAAGATCTGTAAGAAGCTCGATACCCGCTCGGTACTTGCTGAACGACACGGGCTCGGCGCCGAGGTCGGCGAGGGCGGAGTCGGCGGCGATGTGGCCGGTCTCGCTCTTTGTCTCGAGCACCACGCTTGCAGGGTGGGGTGTCCCGGTCGCGCCGTCGCGAGCGAGCTCGAGGTCGAAGTCGCAGGTCACCCGATCGGCCCCCGCCGCAGCCGCGGGGGTGCAGCGGCGAAAGCGCGTGCGAAGGCTCGCCTCGAGAGCCGTGGGCGGCTCGATGCCCCTCTCGCGCAGAGTGTCGGCGAGGAAGGCGGCGGCGTGTTCGGTCACCGTCGCGCGGCTCTCGGCGGCATGCTCGATCTGGCGCTTGTCCGTCTCGTCGCCAGTCACCTTCACCTTCACCTCGAACACGCAGCGATCGGAGTCGCTGTACAGCCGCGTGCGTGCCTTGAAGCGCGGCACCTGCCCCTCCGCGTGCTCGCGGTAGCAGCGGAGGTCGGGCGTGTCGAAGTAGACGGTCTCGTAGTTGAACACGCGGCGGCCGTCCAGCTCGAGCACCTCGTGCTCGGTGCGGAGCCGCTCGCACAGCGCGGCGAACGTGTCCCAGCCCACCACGTACTTCACGTCCACGCGCTTGAGCAGCGCAGCGCGGCTCTCGAGCTCGCGGAGACCGACGGCGCGGAAGCCGCGAAGCAGCGTGTCGAGCTCGCGGCTGCCGCCCATTTGGGTCCAGTAGCCGGTACGGCGCCGTTGCTAACAGCCGATTAGCCTGCCACTCGTGGTGGAGCTCCAGGCCGGGCTATGCGACAGCTGCGCTCACCAGCGGATCGTCCGCAACACCCGCGGCTCCGTGTTCTCGCTGTGCGAGCGTTCGCGGACCGAGCCGGAGTTTCCGCGCTACCCGCGGCTGCCGGTGCTCGAGTGCCGCGGATTCGAGGAGCGTCCTACGGAGCGAGGTCGTACGGAAAGGCCGTGAGGGTCTCGCACCCGTCGCTCGTGATGAGGAGCAGGTCCTCGAAGCACACGCCGCCCACGTCGCGCATCCATAGGCCCGGCTCGATCGCCACCACGTCGCCCTCCACGAGCGGGGCGTCCCCCGCCAGGCCCACGTTCGGATCCTCGTGCACGCGCAGGCCCACGCCATGGCCGAGGGAGAACTGGAAGCCCTCGGAGCGGTGCTCACCCGGGCCGGTTCGCTGCGTGCGGTAGCCCTCGCGCTCGAACACCTCGCACGCCATGTTGTGCAGCTCCTTGCCGCGCACGCCCGGCCGCGCCGTTGAGCGCACCTTCTCCAGCACCTCGAGTACGAGCCGCTCCTGCCGGAGCACCTCCTCCGGCGGCTCGCCGCCCGTCACGAACGTGCGCGCCATGTCAGCCCAGCAGCCTGACGCCTCGTCGCAGGGCCAGACGTCCACGTGGATCGGCAGGCCGGCCGGCAGCGGACCCGCTCCCGGGTCATGGCCGGTGCCCTGCCAGGCGGAGGACACGATCACGTCCGGCGGCGCAGGCGCGCCGGCGGCCTGGCAGGCCTCGCGCAACGTCGCGCGCACCTCTTCGGCGAGAAGGGGCCCGCCGTTCACGTGGAGCGTCCCGTCCAGCGGGTCGGCGCGGCTGAGCAGCGCCGCCACCGCCGCCATGCCGGCCTGCGCCGCCACCTGAGCGCGCCGGATGCCGGCGAGCTCGGCGTCGTTCTTCGCGCGCCGGCGCTGCCTCACGGACAGGTCGTCCACCGTGAGCTTCACCCCATCGGCGCGCAGGCGCTCGGCGAGCCCGAGTGGGAAATCGAAGTCCACGATCGCCTCCCCCACGCCCGCCTGCTTCACCGCGCGCGACACGATCTCGAGCTCCACCTCGTCGCGCGGCATGCCGCTCCGCAGCAGTTCGAAGAAGCCGAGTTCCGCCTGATCGATCAGCTCAGCGTCCGGAAGCGCCTCCCGCAGCCGCTCGGTTTCGAGAGCGGACGCGCAGATGAACGACCTCCCGCCGGTCTCGGCATAGAGCAGCGGGTCCAGGATCGCTATCGGCACCTCGTGGCGAAGCGCGGCGCTTCGCTCGGTGTCCCCGTAGAGCAGCAGTGCGGGCATCGCGGGAGCGTACTAACCGGGGTGTCTCCATCTGGCTGCCATATACGCAGGCAAATGGAGACACCTCAGCGAATGAGGGTCACCCGCCGCCTCACCGCGCCGCCGGAGTAGCGCACGGTCACGCGCAAGCGCAACCGATGGTGCCTCGTCATTGCCGCCGTCAGCCTGCGACGACCGCGGCGATTCAGCTTCAACACCACGAGCGGTCCGCGCCCCGACCCGCGTGCCACAACCGCCCGCCGGTATCGCGCCACGCCCGAACAGGGGCCGGGCCTGCACGTGAGCCTGATCCCGTGGCGGAGCAGAGAACGCATCCGCATCCGCCGCGCGAGCGATACCCGCGTGCGCCGGCTTCCGCCCTCCGCACCTCCGCCCTTCTGGCCCATTCCGGCCACAGCGGCCTGAGCGTTCACCAGCCCCGCCCCGAACTGCACAGAGGGCCCCAGGTTCGTGGCGGTGGCGAGGATGCGCTGCACCGCCGCCTGGCCGCGCACGCCGAGCGACACGAGCAGCGCCGCCACGCCGGACACGTGCGGCGTGGCCTGCGAGGTGCCGGCCAGCTCCTGGTAGCCGCCGTCGTTCCAGGTGGAGAGCACGTCCTCGTCGGTCCCGGGGATGTCCGACCCGCCGGGCGCCACCAGGCTCAACCCGGAGCCGAAGCTCGAGTAGAAGCTGCGGTTGCCGCGCTTGTCCACCGCGCCGACGCATAGCACCTTGCCGGCCATCGAGTTGTTCTCGCAGAACGGAAGCCCGTCGTTGCCGGCCGCCGCCACCACCACCACGCCCGCGTTCACGGCCCGCTGCACGGCGGCGCCGATCGCGTCGGGGATGCCCAACCCGGAGGTGGGCACCGAGCCGCCGAGGCTGAGGTTGATCACGTCCGCGCCGTGCGCTGTGGCCCAGTCGATGCCCTGCGCCACAGTGCTGTCCGCCCCCGAGCCGCTGCTGTCGAGCACCCGCACCGGCATGATCGTCGCACCGGGCGCGACGCTGTCCACGCCGATCCCGTTGTTCGCGTCCGCCGCGATGATGCCGGACACGTGGGTGCCGTGGCCGTTCCCATCCTGCGGCGTGCCATCGCCGTCCACGAAGTCCCACCCGGGTCCCACCCGGCCGGCCAGGTCTGGATGTGCGGCGTCGATCCCGGTGTCCACCACCGCCACCTTGGCGCCGGCGCCAATGGTCACGGCGTGCGCCTCGTCCGCGTGGATCATGTCCAGCCCCCACTGGTGTGAGCGCAGCGGATCGTTGCTCGCCGCGGACGCAGCCGCCGGAACCAGCGCTGCACACAGAACTGCCGCGATCCCGCATCGCGCCCACGCACCCATGCGGAACGCAGTGTAAGGAAGCAGGCCCGCTGCATACAAACCTTGGCAAGATTGTGTCAAGGTTGGCCGTTTTTTCCGCTAGCATGGCCGCAATGCGGGACTACCTCGAGGCCATCAACTCGCGCGTGGTGATCTTCGACGGCGCCATGGGCGCGACTCTCGAAGAGCTCGACCTCACGCAGGAGGACTACGGCGGGCTGCCCGGCAAGTGCCACGAGGCGCTCGTGCTCAACCGCCCGGACGTGATCCAGAGCGTGCACGAGTCGATGATCGCGGCGGGCGCCGAGGTGCTCGAAACGGACACCTTCCAGGCGTCGCGGCTGAAGCTCGGCGAGTGGGGGCTCGAGGCCCACACGCTCGAGATCAACCGCAAGGCCGCCGAGCTGGCCCGCGCCGCCGCGGGCGAGCAGCACTTCGTGGCCGGCTCTATTGGCCCCACGGGCTTCCTCCCGGCCTCCGACGACCCCACGCTCGGCAACATCTCGTTCGGCCAGCTCGTGGAGGTGTTCGAGGAGCAGGCGCGCGGACTCGTGGAGGGCGGCGCCGATCTGCTGATCATCGAGACGGCGCAGGACATCCTCGAGGTGAAGGCCGCCATCTTCGGCGCGCACGAGGCCTTCAAGGCCACCGGACGCAGCGTGCCGATCCAGGCCTCGGTGTCCCTGCTGCCGAACGGCGGGAAGATGCTGCTCGGCACCGACATCGCATCGGTGCTCGCCACGCTCACCGCGCTCGACGTGCAGGCGATCGGCCTCAACTGCTCCACCGGGCCGGAGGACATGCGCGACGCGATCCGCTTCCTCGGCGAGCACTCGCCACTACCGGTGCATTGCATCCCCAACGCCGGCCTGCCGCTCCAGGGGCCGAACGGCGAGACGATCTTCCCCGAGAAGCCGGAGCCCCTCGCCGCCGCGCTCCAGGAGTACGTGGAGCGCTACGGCGTGTCGATCGTGGGCGGTTGCTGCGGGACCAAGCCCGAGCACATCGAGGCGCTTGCCGAGCGCGTGAAGGGCAAGACGCCGGACCGGCGGCCCGAGGCCTCGCTGCCGCCCCAGGTGTCTTCGATGATGGGCGCCACGCTGCTAGCGCAGGAGCCGCGGCCGACGATCGTGGGCGAGCGCGTGAACTCCCAGGGCTCCCGCCGCGCGAAGCAGATGCTGCTCGACGACGACTACGACGGCCTTCTCCAGATCGCCGAGAACCAGGTGGAGGGCGGCGCGCACGTGCTCGACGTGTGCGTGGCGCTCACCGAGCGCCAGGACGAGGACGAGCAGATGCGCCAGCTCGTGAAGCGCATCTCGCTGCAGGTGGACGCGCCGATCCAGGTGGACTCCACCGAGCCGCACGTGCTGAAGGCCGCGCTCGAGCAGATACCCGGCCGCGCGATCGTCAACTCGATCAACCTCGAAGCCGGCCGCGACAAGCTGGACACGGTTGTGCCGCTCGCCAAGGCACACGGCGCGGCCCTCATCGCCCTGACGATCGACGAGGAGGGCATGGGCAAGACGCGCGAGCGCAAGCTCGAGATCGCCAAGCGCATCCACGGCATGGTGGTCGAGGAGCACGGCATGGCGCCCGACGCGCTGATCTTCGACGCTCTCACGTTCACGCTCACCACCGGTGACGAGGAGTGGAGGCCGTCCGCCGTTGAGACGATCGAGGGCATCCGGCTGATCAAGCAGGAGCTGCCGGGCGTGAAGACCTCGCTCGGCGTGTCGAACGTCTCCTTCGGCGTCTCGCCTGTGGCACGCGCGGTGCTCAACTCGGTGTTCCTGCATCACGCGGTGGAGGCCGGCCTCGACCTCGCGATGGTGCACCCGCAGGACGTCACGCCCTACCCGGAGATCCCGGACGACGAGCGCGAGCTCGCCGACGACCTCGTGTTCAACCGCCGCGAGGACGCGCTCGAGCGCTTCATCGCGCACTTCGAGGCGAAGGGCGAGCAGGCGGCCGAGGACGAAGCCGACCCCACCGCGGACATGGAACCCGAGGAAGCGCTCCACTGGCACATCCTGCGCCGCAAGAAGGACGGCGTGGAGGCGCAGATCGACGCCTCGGTGGAGAAGATCGGCGCGGTTCCCACGCTCAACGACGTGCTGCTGCCCGCCATGAAGGAGGTGGGCGACAAGTTCGGCGCCGGCGAGCTGATCCTGCCGTTCGTGCTCCAGTCCGCGGAGGTGATGAAGCGCGCCGTTGCGCAGCTCGAGAACTACCTGGAGCGGATCGAGGGACACACGAAGGGGCGCGTCGTGATCGCCACCGTCTTCGGCGACGTGCACGACATCGGCAAGTCGCTCGTCAACACGATCCTCACCAACAACGGCTACACCGTCGTCGACCTCGGCAAGCAGGTCCCGATCTCGAACATCATCGAGGCCGCGCAGGAGAAGCAGGCGACCGCGATCGGCCTCTCG
>DASUWY010000042.1 GCA_036378175.1 Thermoleophilaceae bacterium | reverse complement strand
CGGCGATATTCGGACTGCGCTCCTTGCCTATGACCCCGAGGTCGAGTTCGACGTTTCCGCCGCCCGACCCGAGGGCGGGGTCTACCACGGCCCCCGCGGCGTCGAAGAAGGGGTTGGAGACTGGGTCGGCAGGTGGGCGGAATACCGGTTCGAGGTGGAGGACATCATCGACGCAGGGGACCGCGTTCTGATGATTGTCCGAGAATTCGGCCGAGGTGAGCAGAGCGGCGTTGAGGTCAGCCAGCACACCTTCTGGGTCAACACCTTTCCGAAACGGCAAGGTCGTTCGCGCAGAACTCCTCAGCGACCGCAATCAGGCGCTCAACGCTGCCGGGCTCGGGGAGTAGGCCGACGAGGACGCGACGCACCGCCGTGCTTCTCAGCTATCACCCGGCAGTGCTGCTTTGGACGAGAAGCGGAAGCGACTGCTCAGGCCCGCAGCTCGAGCTTCAGCTCGCACATGTCCACAGAGGCGCGAGTGCCTGGGGTCTCGGCGGGATCCATCGCGCTGAACGCTTGAGCGCCGACTTCCATGTCATCGGCCGTCTCGAAGTATTGCTCCACAACCGCCGTCCCCTGGTCCTCGTCAACGAGGATTCTGAGGCCCGTCGTGGGAACCCCCTCCGGCGGACCGTCGGACTCGTTGATGCGTGCCAACAGCTCCTTCATCCGCTCCGCGTTGACCTCTGTGAACCTGACAACTCGAACGTACATGCCAAACACGCTCCTCTGAACTCGCCTGACTGACCGTGGGTTCGACCCTAACCCGCCGGGTAGTGGCTGTGTGGCTTTTCGGACCGAGCAATCGAGCGGCCTCCGCTTTGGACGAGAAGCGCAAGCGCCCCCGCTGCGTGCACAGCGGGAGTGGCTTTACGGTCCGGGATTGCGGTCTGGTGTTGAGGTGGTTCGGTAGATCGCGTACCGTCGCGATGCGAATCCGTGTACGTGAGTGGCGTGGTGACCAGGAGGTTGGGAATGGCGGATGGGCTGGCATGGGATGACCTGACGCCAGAGCTGGAGGCGCCCGGCGTGGCCATTCGTCGCGTCGACGCTGACGGGCTGGCCATCTGCCTCATCCGCTTGGATGCGGGGAGCAGGACCGAGCCGCTGTTCGCTGGGCTTCCCGACGACCGCTGCCAGTGCACACACTGGGGCTACATCATCAGCGGCATCATGCGAGTGCATGGGCCGGGCGGCTCGCGGGACTACGAGGCCGGCGAAACGTATTACTGGGCGCCGGGGCACAACCTCGAAGCCGCCACCGACGCGGAGTACGTAGAGATCACGCGCTCCGACGAATACGACGTGCTGATGGCGCACTGCAAGCGCAAGTTGTCTGGCTGACCGAGTAGCCGTCACCACTGCTGCGTTGGACGAAAAGCGGCAGCGGTGGACGTCCGACCCGGACATTGAGCCCTCGTCCGCGACCGTCGCCGCGGAAAACCCGCATCTCGATTGCGTACCACGCCCGCAAGGTCGGGTCGAAACTGCGGACGTCAGAACGGGCCGAACGGTCGATATTGGGCCGAGCAATACCGCGTGTGGGAAACCGATTGAGAGGACGCGATGTCGGACGACGAGAGACAAGAGAGACAAGAGGACCGGGCGCTGTCCACGGTCATGGTGGGATCCATCATGGGCCTGGCGGGCGTGGTCGCGGTCCTGGCGATAGTCGCCGTGGTAGCCGTCGGTAACGGTGGGACATCTTCGGCGCGTCAAGCTGCAAGTCCCCCAGTTGCGCGAGCAACGCCGCCGACTCCCCGGACGGTCACGGTGGCCATGCACGACCCGGGCTGCCACTGGTTCCTAGTCGGCCACAACTCGTTCGGTAAGGCGGCGACGGTCCAGGGACCGGTCGTTCTGGCCAACAACGACGAAGCTGCCCTGAACGTTGCTGGTCCAAGCGGCACCAAGACCGATCCAATCGGCGGCAAGATATCGCTGGCTGCCGGTAGGTACCACATCACGATGGTTGGCCAGGCACCCGACGACAACCACCTGAAGCTGGTGGTCAACTGACCGGGACCGTTCTACCCCGCGGAGGTTCGGGGCCTCTCGTCCGCATCGAAGAAAAGGCCCGCAAAAGCGGGCCTTTTCGTTTTCGCGGTCTGGTTGCTCGCTCAGGTCAAGCGGTCGAGCAGGTTCGGCGCGATTAGCCAGGAGCCGCCCACCTCACGCAATGACGAGCTCAGCGCCGGCGAGCTGTCCGACCGCGCGTGTGACCGGCTCGGTGGGCTCCAACCAGCCTGGCCAGGATCTCTCCGGGCGAGCGGTCGCCTCGAGGCGATCAGCCCGCGCATCTGGCGGTTATGTGAGCCGCCCGAAAGCGTGCGCGATATCGCCGGCGGCGGCGGCGGCGGCGTCTTAACGGTCATTCGCCGGCAGACGGCGCGCATACACGAAGGCGATCAACTCCGCGCCGGTGGTCGTTCCCTCGCCCGGTGCCGCGGATCGACGCCGCCCGAGATCCGCCCGTCCCGCCGCCCAGGCTGCGTTCGGTGGTGTCGACGGCCCCCACAGGGAGGGCTCTCAGCGACAGGAGCAACCCGTGGCATGGAGGGACCCGCCCATCAAGGTGGCTTCGGCTTTGACGCGAACGGGGAGGTGGCAGGTGCGCGCAAGGAGTGACCGCGTGTCATTCCTCTGTGACAGGCTCAAGCGTGCCGTCGTGCCAGCGGGAATAGATCGCGCTTCCGATGGACGCTGCACCGGGCAAGTGGCCCTGCCATGACTCGATGAACTCCTGCCAGGGCCTGGAACGTCTCCCCAGCAAGCCCGCCTTCCTCGAGTCGCGGTATCGGATGATGACCTCCGTATCAGGCCGCTTTCCGCGCAGCTCAACCGCCTCCACGAAAAAGACGGGCCCGGCACTCGGCAGCAGCGCGTCACGCAAGAGCTCAACGATCTTTTCCTCATACGCCCGCGCTTCTGCGTCAGACAGCTCCGTCGGCGGTTGAAAGTAAGGATCGTCGAATCCCATTCAACCCTCCCACTTCGACACGACGACCTCCTGCTTGCGCGTTCGTCCAAGCGCTACTCCGACAGCCCAGCGGCTTCCAGGGCATCGCGGCGCTCTTGGAAGAAGGTGATCCGCCCAATTTGTCCATGCCGAAACGACCAAAGCCAGGCGTTTCTCGTTTGAACTTCGATCCCGTCGCGACCTCGCATATACATCGTGAAAGCCGTGATGACCTGATCATCCGCCCCAATTGATTCCTCCAGCTCGTAGCGCACGGATTCCCAGTGTCCGACGAACACGTCCCTGAAGCGCGGAATGTCCTCGCGCCCGTAGAGGCCTCGTTCGGGGCTGAGCGACCGCGAGAAGTCGAAGACGAAATCGGCTGCCGAATCCTTGAGCGCCCCGGCGAGGTCGCCGCGATTCAACGCCTCGAAGGCACGACGAGCGATCTCAATGTTCTCGCGCGACATCGCCCGCGCAGTATCGCGTGACGAGGCGCCGCATTCCATGCAAAGCGCGGCTCTGCGCCCATTTTGAAGCGCGAGGTCGGCGCTTCGAGTCCGCCCCGCCCCGATTAGATCGGGACGCGTCCAGACTGCTGGCTCGCAGGATCGAAATGTTCTGGGTGCGGGCTGCCCGCGGTTAGACTGGTGACCCGTCAAGAAGAAGGGCTGGGCTTGTCTGAGTTTCAGAGCCCGACGGATCTAAGGCACAACCGAGGCCTGATTGCCGATCCATCGGCATTCGCCAGGGATGCCGGCGCTGCATCCTGGCTGTATCTGTGCGGCGAGGAGTTCGCAGCGATGGAGGGCGGGATGTCCTACGCCGACGTCCAGTCGGCTGTGCCCGAGTCAGCGAACCTCATCGCAGATCCGCCCCGGCCGTTCGACATGGATATCGCGCGGCGTGGGGTCGCAGCTCTCGACACGTTGCCCCGGCCGACACTCGTCACCTGCCGCACAGGCCCACGCTCTTCGGCCCTTGTCTATCTCTATTCGGGTCTGCGGTCAGGCGCCTCGGCCGACCAGGTGCTCGCGCGGGCGGAGGCCGATGGCGCTCCGTTCACCCAAGCTGAGCCGCTGAAGGCATGGGTCGTGCAGGGGCTCGCCGAGCTGTCCTGACCACAGCTCCTCAGCCGCAGACCGCGCGGGCGATTCCCGGTGACAACGACGAACGCGCCCCGGGCATCGCTTCGTCTTCCGCTGGACAGGCAGGAGGAGGATGATTGGGCCATGCCCAGTCATCAAACAATCCGATTGAGCGCCGGCCGCCATCACAACGCATCCGCCGGCGCGTGTGTGATGGAGCTCGCGTCGATGCTCGCTCACGAGCCATTCAGCGATCGCCCGGAAACGGCCTCCCCCGTGATAGCCGCCTTCCTGCGCACCTACAACGACGGCTTGGACGACGACCTTCGCCAGGATCTGTATCCGCTTGCGTCGCTGATCGTGGGCAGCGCGGGCGGCCGCGCGCTGGAGGATGCGCGGGCGAGCCGTTGCCTCGCGTTCGCGGAGAGCCTAGGGCACCGCCTGCCGCGGGGCCGGGCGGCCATGGGACTGGCCACGCCCGAGGCGAGCGGCACCTGGGCCGCCCACGCCGCGCTGCGCACCGGCCCGGCTCCGGAAGTGCACGCCCGCGCGCTGGTTTTCGCGCGCGAGCTCGCCCTCATGCGCGAGCGGCGCCGCCGGAGGCTGCCGGCGTGGCTCGTGGGGCGCGATCCGGCGCAAGTGATTTCCGAGGCGACGGAGCGGCGCGAGCCCGCGGAGCAACCGGCGCCGATCGCCTAGCGGCGGCGTGACCGCTGAGTCAGCCGGCTGAGCCGAAGAGGTTTCTAACCGGCTTAGCGCCTCCGGCCCTCGGGTAGCTCGCCGGGCATGTCACGCGAACCCGCAGGCAGCCAGCATGTCCGCGAGCACACCACGCTCAAGCGGGTGATCGCCAGGCTGTGCAACTGCGACGAGCGCGAGTTCGTGCTGCGGGTGGTCCAGCCGTCGCTCGTGGGCATGATCGACGGCACCGTCTCCACCCTCGCCCCCATCTTCGCCGCCGCCGTGTCGAGCGATTCGCACACCGCGCTCGTGGTGGGCATCTCCACCGCGCTCGGGGCGGGCGTGAGCATGGGCATCTCGGAGGCGCTGTCCGACACGGGCGAGGACACCGGCCGCGGCTCCGCCATCGTCCGCGGCGCCTTCACCGGCGGTGCCACGACGCTCGGCGGCATCTTCCATTCGCTGCCATTCGTGATCCCGAACGTGAACCACGCGCTGATCGTGGCCGGGATCGTGGTGGCAGTCGAGCTGTTCGCGATCGCGTGGGTGCGCTACCGGTTCCTGCGCGTTTCGCTGCGCTCGTCCCTCATCGTGGTCACGCTCGCGGGTGCGATCGTGCTCGCGATCGGCGTTGTGGTGGGGAGCAGCTGACGCGGCTCAGGCGCCGAGACCGCGGGCGTCGAAGTCTCGTAGCCGCCTGGCATCGGCAACGATGTCGATCTCGACGATCTTCCCATTCGTCACCGTGAAGGCCGCCACGTTCACGAGGCGTCCGTTCTCCATCCGCACCATTCCCACAGCGCCGTTCACCAGCACCGGGCGCGCATCCGCGGCCACGCGCGAGAAGATCAGCGCACGCTGGGCCACGCCTCGCGCTCCCGTCACCAGGCCCGACAGCTCCGGCTGACCCGCGCCGGCGTCCGCTCGCAGCACCACGTCTGGATCGAGCACGGCGAGCAGGCCCTCGAAGTCGCCGGCTCGTGCCGCGGCCAGGAACGCGTTCACAACCTCGCGCTGGCGACCAAGGTCGGGATCCGGAACCGGAGCTGCGCCGCGCACCCGATTGCGCGCGCGGCTCGCGAGCTTCCGCGCGGCGGCGGGCGTGCGGTCGACGATCGGCCCGATCTCGTCGAACGACACGCCGAACATGTCGTGCAGCACGAAGGCGAGGCGCTCGGGCGGCGATAGCTGGTCCAGCACCACCTGCAGGGCGAGCCCCACCGAGTCGGCGAGCAGCGCCTCGTGCTCGGGATCGTTCTCGTCTTCAGCGGCGATCACGGGGTCGGGCAGCGGGCCCCCCACGTACTCCTCGCGCCGCGACCGCCTCGAGCGCAGCATGTCGAGCGACACTCGGGCGACCACCGTCGTGAGCCAGCCGCCGAGGTTCTCCACCGCCTCGGTGTCCGAGCGGTTGAGCCGTAGCCACGCCTCCTGCACAGCGTCGTCCGCCTCGCTCAGTGAACCGAGCATCCGGTACGCCACTCCGCGCAGCTGCGGCCGCTGCCGCTCGAACTGCGCCGTCACGAGTTCTGCCTGGGTCATGTCGTCACATCCTCTCGCTCTGATCCGTCAAAGGGATGACGGATCAACCGCGCCGGATGTGACCGGCAGAAGGAGACCCCTCATGGCCAACCAGATCTACAGCACACCCGCGCTCGACGAGGAGACGCACATCACGGGCCTTCTCGTTGGCAGCGGCATAGTCCTCACGCAGGCATTCGCGCTCTTCCCCGGCATGCTGGTGTTCCTGCTGCTCGCGCTGCCTTTCGTGCTGCCGCCGCTGCTTCTCGGCGTGGTGTTCGCGATCCCGTACCTGCTCTTCCGCGCGGCGCGGCGTCTCGTGGGAGTCGCTGTCAACCGCTCGTCACATATGCGCGCCCGCATCCGTCAAAGGGGCGACATCGAAACGAGAGAGGCGATTCCCCATGCAAGCACCAACCGCTGAACGCTCGTTCCTCGCCACGCGCCGCGGAAAGCTCACGCTCGCGCTGCTGTGCTCTGTGGCGTTCATCGACTTCATCGACGCATCGATCGTGAACATCGCGCTCCCGTCGATCAGGCGCGCGCTCCACGTGTCCGTGCAGGACCTGCAGTGGGTGCCGAGCGCATACCTGCTCACCTACGGCGGCTTCATGCTGCTCGGCGGGCGCTTCGCGGATCTGCTCGGACGCCGCCGGGTGCTCGTGACTGGCACGGCCGTGATCGGGCTGGCGTCGCTCGTCGGCGGCTTCGCGCAAACGGGGGCCGTGCTGATCGGCGCGCGGCTCGTTCAGGGGATTGGCGCCGCGCTGATGCTTCCGGCCGCCCTTTCGCTGCTCACCACCAGCTTCAAGGAAGGCTCCGACCGCAACACCGCTCTCGGCGCATGGGGCGGGGTGGGCGGGCTCGCTTCCGCCGCGGGCGTGCTGCTCGGCGGCGCGCTCACCGAAGGGCCCGGCTGGCGCTGGGTGCTGTTCGTGTACCCCCCGGTCTGCATCGCGGTGATCGTGGCGATCTACGCCCTCATCCCGAACGACCGCCGTGCCCGAGCCGCCAACTTCGACCTGCTCGGCGCCACGCTCGCAACCAGCGGCATGCTGCTCCTCGTCTACGCGCTGGTGAAGGCGCCGGACGTGGGCTGGGGCGCCACTCGCACGATCCTGGAGTTGGCCGGAGCCGCCGTGCTGCTCGCCGCGTTCGTCGTGAACGAGCAGCGCAACCGCAACCCGCTGCTGCCGCTCTCGATCTTCCGCATACGAGGTCTCGGGGCGGCCGACGCAACGCAGCTCATCGCGATCGCCGGCTTCCTCGCCATGTTCTTCTTCCTCACGCTGTACATGCAGAACGTGCTCGGCTGGTCCCCGATGAAGACGGGCGTGGCCTACCTGCCGGTGTGCGGTGTGGTGGCGGTGGTGGCGGGCGTGACCTCGCAGTTCGTGTCGCGCGTGGGCACGCGGGCGCTGATCGTGAGCGGAGCGCTGATCGCCGCCGGCGGTGTGTACTGGCTCTCGCGGATCCCGGTCCACGGGTCGTACGTGAGCGACCTTCTCCCCGGCCTCGTGATCATGTCGGTCGGGCTCGGCATGGTGTTCGTGGCCAACACCACGGCCGCGAACGCGGGCGTGCCGGCCGACAAGGCGGGCCTGGCGGCGGCGCTCCTAAACGCCTCGCAGCAGGTGGGCGGAGCGCTCGGCCTGGCGATCTTCTCGGCTATCGCCACGAGCCACACGAACCACCTGCTCGCGAGCGGGAGCTCGGTCCCTCACGCGCTCACCTCCGGATTTCACCGGGCGCTCCTAACGAGCAGCCTCTTCCTCGTGGCGGCAGCGGTGATCGGGCTGAAGGCGACAAACACCCGCGGGCAGGCTCCTGAGCCCGCGGAGGCGCCCGTCGGCCACGTCGAGCCGGCCGGGTCCCCCGCCGGCTAGGCCGCTACCCGCGGGCAACCTCGGGCGAGCGCGTGTGGGCGCTCGCCCGGGGTGCCTGCTACGCGGCCCGCTCGGACCGCTCGATCGCCTCCTCGAGAGACGCGCGCGCCAGCTGCTCGAATGGATGCGCTCCCACCCGGCGGCAGCGCTCCACCGCATCCTCGAGCTGTTTGACGGCGGCGGCCGCGTTGCCCCGGAAGAGCTCGAGGCGACCCACGTAGAGCGACATCGGACCGGCGCAGAAGATCGTCTCCCCGGTCACGGCGTTCCTATCCGCGTAGGGAGCGAGGAGGTCGTACAGCGCGGCGGCGTCGTCCTCATCCCCCAGCCCCGCCACCACGAGCTCGGCGGCGAACACGGTGGTCACGCTCCAGATCGCGTCCCGCGGGATGTTGCGGAAGCGCTCGTCGCGGAACGGCTGGAAGATCTCTGCGGCCTCCGCCCGGCGCCCGGACGCGAGGAGCAGGAACGTGAGCCCCATCTTCCAAGCCGGCACGCGCGGGTATTCGGCCACGAATCCGCGCACCGCGTCCTCGAGCGGCTCCAGCGTCCCCTGCAGATAGTTGAGCAGCCACAGCTGAGCGCCGAAGTGCATCGCCGCGGTGCGCGGCTCCACGGGACTGCCGAGCTCGAAGGCCTCCTGGGCGAGCGCGCTCGCCTTGTCGAAGCGCCCGCAGAGCAGTGCGCGCATCGCGCGAAAGCGCGCGGAGTACCAGAGATGCAGCGGAAGCTTCGCCTCCTCTGCGAGCCGACCGTATTCGGCGATCTCCGTGTCCGCCTCCTCCAGCCGGTCGGCCTCCACGAGGTCCGAGATGAGGAAGTAGCGGCCCAGGAGCTCGCGTTCGCGATCGGCGCACTCCCCGGCCAGTTCGATGATCCGGCGCGCGATCGTCACGCGCTCCTCGAGGTTCTCGGGCTGCGTGAGCGCGAAGTGGCGGCCCTCGAGAGCAACCAGCACGCCGCGCGGGTCGTCGAGGCGCTCCGCCATCGCGATCGCCTCGGAGCTCAGCTCTATCCGGCGCGGCTCGTCGCTCTCGTGCTCCGAGTAATAGAGCGCCTTTGCGAGGCGGGACAGGAGCTCGAGCCTCAGCACAGAGTCCGCCGCCGGTATCGCGGCGATCGCCTCCTCGAGAAGAGCCACCATCGTCTCGTCCACGTAGGCGGACTCGAAGAAGCCGCCGCCATATCCGAGCACCGCCTGCGCCAGCAGCGTGGCATCGCCCAGCTCGCGGGCCGCCTCCACGGCGGACATGAAGGTCTCGCGCGCCTCCGGCATCCGTCCCGAGCGGCGCTGCGCATGCCCGAGATCGAGCAACAGCCGCGCCCGCCGCCGCGTGTCATCGGGAATGTGCTCGTCGAGCGCCGAGAGGGCGCGTGCCAGGTGCGCGGCGGCGTCCTCGTAGGCGAGCATCGCCGTGGACTCCTCGGCGGTGCGCGCGGCGAAGTCGATGGCGTGCGCGGCATCGCCTCGCGGCAGCGCCCACATGTAATGGGAAGAGATGTCTGCCAGGCGCACGTCGCGGCCCGCTTCGTGCCATTCCTCCAGGCAGCGCGCGATCTGCTCGTGCACCTGCGGGGGAGCGGAAAGCTGGCTGTAGAGCACGGTTCGCGTGAGCGCGTGCGCGAACGCGTAACGAGCAGGCCGCTGCGGCACCTCTCCAACCAGCCCGGCTTCGCCGGCCTGCTCGAGAGCGTCGCGCTCGACGTTCACCACACGCTCGAGCAGTTCGAGGTCGAACTCCGCTCCGAGTGCCGCGGCCACGGACAGCGCGCGTTGCGTCGGCCAGGTGAGACGGCGAAGCCGGCTGAGGATCACCTCGCGCACGCTCTCCGGCAGCGGCGCTTCGCCGCTGGGCGATTCCGCAACGTGGGAAGCGAGCTCGAGCACGAAGAACGGGTTGCCGCTCGTCTCCTCGTGGATCGAGCGCGCCACACCCGCGTCCGGCTCGCGCCCGATCGCCTCACGTGCCAGCGCAGCCACGTCGTCCACGGCGAGGCCGCGCAGGTGGATGCGCTCCACCGGCACGTCGGCCTCGATCTCCGCCAGCGCATTGTCCAGGGCGGGCGAGCGGTACAGCTCGGCGTCGCGAGACGTGCTCACCACGAGCAGCCGGCGCTCGTCCGGCGAGCGCAGCACGTGCCTGAGGAGTAGCAGCGTGGGCTCGTCAGCCCAGTGAAGGTCCTCCAGCATGAGCAGCACCGGCTGCTCGCCTGTGGTGCCGGCGATCAACGCCGACACCGCGTCGAACAGCTGGAGGCGCGCCTGCGCGGAGTCGCCGCCGCTCATGAGGTCGGTGTCGGGGAACAGCCCGCCGAGCGCCTCCACAAATGGCCCGTACGGAAAGAGGCCGTCGGGGTCCGTGCGCCCGTACAGAACCCGCGCCCCCGACCCCACGGCCTGGTGGGCGAACTGCGTGAGGATCCTCGACTTGCCGATCCCTGGCTCGCCCACCACGAGCACGAGCTGGCGCGGAATCTCCCCGGCCCGCTCCAGAGCCAGGCCGAGACGCTCGAGTTCGAGCTGCCGTCCCACGAACCTGCTGCGCTGTGGACCCTCGAGCAGCGCAGGCAGCGAGGACTCGTGTGCGCTTCCTCCACTCACCCCAAAAAGCCTCCAGCGGCGAGACTAATTCACGCGTCAGCTAGCCGTCTGTCAGCGCGTCGACCAGCTCCTTCTTGGACATCTTCGAGCGGCCCTTGATGCCGGCGTCCTTGGCGCGCTCGTTGAGCTCGTCGCGGCTCAGGTCCTCCAGCTCGCCGTCTTGGGACGGCTCCTCGCGGATGGGCCGCCCGGCGCGGGCGTTGGCGAGCGTTTGCTCGAGAGCCGCCATCAGGTCGGGCGTGGACGCAGGCTGCTTCTCCGGCTCGGGCGCCTCGATCTTGCGCCGCTTGCGCTTGTCCTCGATCACACGGCGCAGGCGCTCGCGGTAGCAGTCCTCGTAGCGCTCCGGCTTCCAGTCGGTGGACAACTCCTCGATCAGCGCCACCGCCTGGTCGAGCTCCTTCTTCGCCGGCTTCTTCCCGCCGGTGGGAACGTCGGACGTCGAGCGCACCTCGTCGTGGAAGAGCATGGTGGTGAGGGTGAGCGCGCCGTCGCGCGGGCGCACCGCCGCGAGGTACTCCTTCGTGCGCATCACGAAGCGGCCGAGCGCGGCCCGGCCGGACTTCTCCATCGCCTCCACCAGCAGCCGGTAGGCGCGCAAAGTGCCCTCGCTCTCGCCGGCCGGCACGAGGAAGTACGGATGGTCGAAGAAGATCGGGTCCACGTCCGCGAGGTGCACGAACGCCTCCACCTCGATGGTGCGGGTCTTGCGCGGCTGCACGGAGCCGAGCTCCTCGTCGGTGACCACCACCTGCTTGCCGTCGAGGTCGTAGCTGTGCGCCACCTCCTCGAAGCCCACCTCGATGTCCTCCTCCTTGCAGAAGCGGCGCTGCTCGATGCGCGCCTTGTCCTTCTCGTGGAGCTCGTGAAAGTGGTAGTCGAGGTCGCGTGCGGCGCTCACGAGCTGCACCGGCACATTCACGAGGCCGAAGCTGAGGGAGCCGCTCCAGAGCGCGCGGGCCACGGCTACTTCTTGCTCCCCAGGCTGGCCTCGAGCGCAGCCATCAGGTCGTCGCCGTGCGCGGGCTCCTCCTGCTCGGTGAGGTCGATCTCCTCGCCCTTGGACTTGCGCTTGATCAGGTCGAGCACGGCGTCGCGGTAGGTGTCCTCGTACTTCGACGGGTCGAACTTCACGTCGAGCGTGTCGATCAGGCGGTCCGCCATCTGGAGCTCCTGATTGCTCGGCTTGCGGCCCGCGGACGGCATCTCGAGGTCGTCGCCCGACACCACCTCGTCGTGAAAGCGCAGCGTGTGGAGCGCCAGCGCCTCGTCGAGCGCACGGACCGCCACGAGGTACTCGCGGTTGTGGAAGCTGAAGCGGCCGATTCCCGCACGCCCGCTGTGCTTCAGCGCCTCGCGGAGGAGGCGGTACGCGTCCTTGTCGTCACCGGCGCCCACGTAGTAGGTGCGGTCGAAGAACACCGGATCGATGTCCTCCGCGGGCACGAACTCGGTGAGGTGAACGACCTTCCCGCGGTCGCCCGCCGCCGCCTTCACCTCGTCCTTCTCGAGCACGACGTAGGTGCCCTCTGACACCTCGTAGCCCTTGACCACGTCCTTGTAGTCCACCTCCTTGTCCTCCTTGGTGCAGTAGCGGCGATGCTCGATCTGCGCCCCGTCGCGGATGTGCACCTCGTGGAAGTGGACCGTCTTCGACTCGGTGGCCGAGTACAGCTTGATCGGCACGTTGACGAGGCCGAACGTGATCGTCCCGTTCCAGATCGAGCGCGGCATGCGTGGCGCTTACCCGAAATGCGCGCTAGGAAAGCGTCAGCTCGCCGCGCGCGAGCGCGAGCGCCACCGCGTGCGCGCGGCTGCGGGCACCCAGCTTCCGCATCGCGTTCTTTGCGTGCGAGCGCGCCGTCTCCTGCGTGATCGCGAGCCGCTCCGCGATCTCCTCGGTATTCGAGCCGAGCGCGATGAGGCCCATCACCTGGGCTTCGCGGCGGGTCAGCGCGGTGGATTCCCCCTCGGGGATCCCCGGCTCCGGCAGGCCCGGCACGAGCGGCAGCAGGATCGATAGGTGCATCCCCGGCACGATGTTGGCCGTGGCGCTGTAGTCCACCGCCTCGCGCCTCCCATCTGGCAGCTGCAGCTCGAACTGACCCGCCTGCGTGCCCTCCTTCAGGAACGCCGTCCAAATCTCGTCCATCGCGGGCCGCTGCTCGGCGGGCGTGACGTCGTCAATGCGGTGGTTCAGAATCCAACCGCGTGGAGCGCCGAGCAGGCGACAGGCCGCGTCGTTCGCGTCGCGGAAGTGCCGCTGGTCGTCCGCGATGAGCATCGCGTTGCGGCTGTGCTCGAAAACCGCGCGCAGCCGCACCGTCCGTTCCGGCATGGGGAGCGACGTCGACTCCGCCGAGAGCGCATCCAGGTGAGAGACCACGATGAGATCCGCGCGACGAGAAACGAGGGTGGACGCAGAGTAGCGAGTCGGAACGGGACGTTCGACTTCGGACGTTCTCCTCCGTACGGGTGAGTGCGGCCACGTCAGCGAGTGGGAACCTAGTAGGCAGGGCTTGCGAACCGGCTGCACGAGGCGAGATGACGCCTAGCGACGCCGGGAGGCCCGGAAGAGACGGAGTGCGAGGCGGGGCACGCGAACGGATCTTTCACGTACACGATCCGTTCGGAGGGCTCCATGCAGCTTGCTGTTGCCGTTCCCATTTCCCGCCGCGCCAGCCGCGGAAGCCCCCGCGCGAAGCGCCAGGAAGCACTGCTCTTCGTCAGCTATCGGCGCGATGGCGACCTGCGTGCCCGTCGCGAGCTTATAGAGCGCTTCCTGCCACTTGCGCACATGCTCGCCCGCCGCTACCGGAACCGCAGCGAGCCGCTCGAGGACCTCATGCAGGTCGCGAGCCTCGCCCTTGTCAAGGCGATCGACCGCTACGACGCAGATCGTGGCACCGAGTTCTCAAGCTATGCCGTCCCGACGATCCTGGGCGAGCTCCGCCGTCACTTCCGCGACTTGAGCTGGTCTGTCCACGTCTCGCGTGGCATGCAAGAACGCGTTCTGCGCCTCAGCGGTGTGGTCGAAGAGCTGTCAAGCGAGCTCGGCTCGTCGCCTACCCCGTGGCAGATCGCCGCCGCGATGGGGATCCCCGTGGAAGAGGTGCTCGAGGTGCTGTCAGCGGCAGCGAGCCACGACACGGTCTCGCTCGACGGCCCGGTGCATCGCGCGGACGGCGACAGCACGACGATCGCCGACACAATCGGGACCGTGGACGAGGGGTTCGATCTGGCCGAGATGAGGCCGGCCGTGGCCAGAGCGCTGAGATGGCTTCCGGAACGGCAGCGGACGATCCTCTACTTGCGCTTCCAGGAAGACCTCACGCAGAGCGAAATCGCGCGGCGGCTCGGCATGTCGCAGATGCACGTGTCTCGGCTGATCCGGCGCTCGCTCGACCAGCTGCGGGAGCTCGTGGGCGAAGCCTGAGGGGCTAGAGGTTGGCCGCGCGCGGGTAACAGCCCGTGCGTGATCCGCCAAGCGTTGTGGCTGGCCGCAGCAGCCAGTGAGTCTCTGGTTTCCGCGGTGCCGGGCGCGCCGCCGGAGCTGTCGCAGAGCGGGGTGATCGGCGAGGTGGAGAACCGGCCCTGGCCCGAGCCGCGGGAGCACTGGCTGATGGCGCAGACATGGCGGGACCTCCTGTTCGCGCACTGGCGAGTGGCCCCGGAAGTGGTTGAGCGAGCGCTGCCCGCGTCACTGCCGGTGGACACGTACGACGGCTCCGCCTGGATCGGCGTGACGCCGTTCGAGCTCAGCGGACTGCGACCGCACGGCGGGATCCCGCTGCCCGCGATCTCCCGCTTCCCGGAGCTGAACGTTCGTACCTACACCACGGTTGGCGGCAAGCCGGGCATCTTCTTCCTGAGCCTCGACGCGGCAAATCCTCTCGCCGTGGTGGCCGCGCGGCGCGCGTACCGCCTTCCGTATTTCCGCGCCCGCATGGCGATCACCCGGCGCGGACCGGCCGTGCATTACCGCAGCGAGCGCACGTCCGGCGACGGCGCGCCGGCCGAGTTCGAGGCGGAGTACCGGGCCACCGGCGAGCCGTTCCCGGCGCAGCCCGGCTCGCTCGACTACTTCCTCGCCGAGCGCTACTGCCTCTACACCGTCGACGAGGACGGGCGCCCGCTGCGCGGGGAGATCCAGCATCCGCCATGGCCCCTTCAGCCGGCGGAGGCGACCATCGCGCGCAACACGATGACCACCCCCTGGGGGATCGAGCTTCCGGACGAGGAGCCGCTGCTTCACCTCTCTCACCTGCAGAATGTGGTGATCTGGCCGCTGCGCCCCGCAGCGGACTGATGCATTCGAGTGGCCGAGAGCAATCCCACACAGCCTCCACCTTCTGTCCCGGAAGAGCAGCTCGACGCGCTCTACGGGCTGCCGCTCGAGGAGTTCACCCCGCGCCGGGATGAGCTGAGCAAGGAGCTGCGCGCCGCGGGATCGCGCGACGCGGCCGCGTGGGTGAAGGCCCTCCGAAAGCCCACCGCCGCCGCATGGCTCGTCAACCAGCTGGCACGTACGCAGCGCGCCGACACGAAGAAGATGCTGGAGGGCG
>DASUWY010000041.1 GCA_036378175.1 Thermoleophilaceae bacterium | reverse complement strand
GGGAAGTTCGAGCGCGTGGACTACGGCGTGGCGCCGCGATCACTGGCTGTGGTGGCGTGAATTGAGCGACGCCGAGCGCAACGCGCGGCTCTTGGGCGCACGGCTGAAGACGCGCCGGGTACCGCCGTATCCGGTGCGCGTGGCTCAGCGCGCGGCGATGAAGGCGGGGGCCGTGACGTATGAGCGCAACGTGCTCAGGCCGATGCTGCGCGCCCTCGGCGATCGCGCCACCGGCGCCCCGCGCTTCCTCATACGGGTGGACGAGTTTCCTCACTACCTCGCGGCCGACGAGCCCGATCGTTACGGGCTCGAGTCCTCGCGCCGTTTCCACGACACGCTCGCGTCGGCCGGCACGCCGTATCTCATCGCGGTGCTCCCGCGCGTGGCCACTCATCCGCTCGACCCCACGGCCAGCGGCGACCGTCCGCTGACCGAGCAGGAGCGCTCCTTCCTCGGGGAGATGGAGCGAGATGGCGTGACCCTCGGGCTCCACGGCTTCAACCACCGCACGCGCCACGCGAACCCGCGGCGCCACTCAGAGCTCCGCGGGCTCTCGGAGGCAGAGCTCACGGACCTGCTCGACAGGGCGCTCGCCGAGCTGTCGGCGGCCCACGTGCGCCCGCGCGTGTTCGTACCGCCTTTCAACCGCTTCGGCGCCGAGCAGTACCCGCTGCTCGCGGCGCGCTTCGACGTGGTTTGCGGCGGCCCCGAAAGCGTGCCGCTCATGGGCCTCCACTACGGACCGCAGTGGCGTGGCGAGGCCGTCTATCTCCCCTGCTATCCGCCGTTGTATGGGACGGCGGCGGACTGCCTGCCCGTGATCGCCGACCTCGTAAAACGCGAGGTGGGCATCTGGATCCCGATCGTGCTCCATCCCGGCTGGGAGGCACGTGAGCCCGCCGCTCTGTCTCGCTTCGCCCGCGAGGTGGCGCCCTATGCGGCGAACTGGGCGGATTTCCTGAGCGCGATCGATGAATCGCGCGACGGGGTCAGCGCCTGACGTACACGCGCGCGGCCGCACGGCGCACGGTCGCATGACCGGCTGAGCTCAGGCGCATCCGGTAGCTCCACCAGTGCTGGTTGTCGCGCGGCGGCAGCCACACCGCGATCGCGCCACGGTAGGTGACGCCGTGGATGCGCGCGCTCAGCGGGCAACTGAAGCGTGCACGCCCCTGCCGCAGGCAGCGGATGCGGACGGCCCGGCCGCCCGAGCGGTGCAGCGCCTGCAGTGCGAAGTAGCGGGCGGAGCGCGGGACGAGCAGCGGCGGGTCCACCAGGCTGCGGTCGAGCGCCGGCGCCTTGGCGGCAGGATGCGTGGGCCGGTAGAGCGGGTGCTTGCCGTAGCGCGACAGCGTCGCCTGTGAGCAGTGGTCGCTCGTGGGGCACGTGGCCAGCACGGTGAGGTACGGCGCCACGCCGTAGCCCGCCGGCCACAGGTTGATCAGGACGGACGCAGCGTCATTCGTGTAGTTGGTCTCGTGCACGGAGCCGTCCTGGTTCACGCGGTGGACGACCACGTACTGGCCCGGCGCCACGCCCGTCACGTCGATGTACTGGCCCTCGAGCTGGGGCGTGTAGTCGTCGCCGTAGCCCACGGACATGCCCTCCGAGACCGAGAGCGCCGCCGTGTTGCCCGGCTGGCAGTCGGTCCAGGTGTAGGGACCGATCACCGTGGGCGGCTCGGTGCGCGTGCCGTCGGAATTCAGGGTGAAGCGATCGCCCAGGCAGAAGCCCATCTTCTGGTCGGGCGCGACCATGCTGTAGTCGCTCGCCTTGCGCAGCTCGTAGTGGTCGAATCCCAGGTAGTGCCAGTGGTTGTGGGGCACGTAGAAGATCATCGACCCGATGGAGGGGTAGTTCTGGGTCGAGCCGTCCGACATCTTCACGGCCTGATCCGCGACCATCGAGGAGGACGTATCCGGGCGGTGGCCGTTGATCATCAGCGGACCCGCGCCCAGGTTCGCCACGGCTGAGTTGAAACCCAGCCGCCAGCTCGCCGAGGACTGCACCACGCCGAGCTGTGTGGGCGGCTGCTGCACGAGATCGGGCAGCAGCGGCGTGGGCGTTCCCCCGCCTCCGCCTCCGCCTGAACCGGTTCCCCCCAGGGTCACCTTGTCAACCCTCAGGTTGCGGTCGCAGCCGCCGACGACCCGCATGTCGTTGGTGTAGGCGACCGTGAAGGCGTGGGATCCGGCCGCAAGCGTCAGCGGAGATGAGTAGTTCGTCCAGCTCGTGGCCGGGACGGCCACCGACATGATCGTCTGGCCATCCACCTGGAGCACCATGTTCGGAGCGCCGTTGCACTGGTCGCCCCGCGCGCCCACGGTCACGCTGGTGGCCGCCGGAGTGGTCACCGTCTTCGTGATCGAGTCGTTGGCCCAGAACGAGACGGCCAGCCCGCCGCTCGCGCTGGAGTCGGCGAACACGTGCGTGGCCGATGTGGGATCGATCGTCATGGACTCGGCCTCGAAGCTCGCAACCGCGGTCTGGCCGGCCGGCGTGCCCTGCACCTGCGTGGACGGGTTGCTCACGTTTCCGGTGGTGTCGAGCGCCTTCACCACGTAGTAGTACGTCGTGCCGTTCGTGAGCCCCGTGTCCGAGTACGTCCGGGTGGTCAGGAGCGAGCCGTTGATCTTGGTGTACGGGCCGCCGCTGGTGGTGCCCCGGTAGACGTTGTAGCCGGCCAGATCCGACTCCGTGTTCGCCGCCCATGAGAGCGCGACGTTCCCGTCCCCGGCGGTCGCGTTCACCCCCGTGGGAGCAGCCGGCGGGGTGGAGTCGGTGCTCGTGCTGTACACGAGCGTGACCTTGTCGGCGCGCAGGTTCCGGTCACAGGTGGAAGAGGTTCGGAAGTCGTTTGGATAGGCGATGGTGACGGTGTGCGTGCCGGCTGGGATGTTCACCGTCGCGCTGTAGTCGGTCCAGCTCGTGGCCGACACCGACGCCGTGAGCACGGTGGCACCGTCGATCGTCACCGTGCCGGTGGGCGCGCCCGAGCACTGGTCGCCGCGGGCTCGGAGGGTCACCGTCGTGGCGGTCGCGGTGGTGGTGATCGAGCCCTTGATGGTGTCGTTGCCCGGGAACGACATGGCCTGCCCGCCGCTCGCCGCCGAGTCGTTGAACACGTGTGTGTCCGAGGGCGGAGCGATCGTGGTCATCGTCTCCGCCTCGATCACCGCCGAGCCGGACGCGCTCTGGGCGGAGTGCACGACCAGGAACGCGAAGGACGCCGCGACCACCGAAAGGAGCACGAGCCAGCGCCTGCGTCTTGGGGTTTCGGGACGAGGCTTGCGGCGAAGGGACCACACGTCGGACCGACTCTATGCCGACCCGCGCGACGAATGCAAGCGATTCGGATTGGGCTTTAGATAGCCGCTCGGGGCGTTCTACTTCCCGGCGCTTGGCGCGGCTGCGGCCTCGGCGCCCTCCGCCACTCCCCGCCCACCCGTCACCCTGTCCCGTCGGGCGAGAAGCTCGCCATACAGCAGCTCGTGACGGCCGGCCGCAAAGTCCCAGGAAAAGACCTCCCGGGCATGGCTCCGAACCGCCTGCGCGGCCGCAGCCCACACCTCGGGATCGCCCAACAGGGCGCACAGCTCGCTGGCCATCGCATCCGGCTGCGGCTGGACGAAGCGCACGCCCAGCCCAGCGCCGTTGAGATGTGACGCGTAGGCCGGGTCGTCTGTCATCACCACCGGCAGGCCGCTCGTCATGGCCTCCTCCACCACCACCGGGAAGCCCTCGCCTCGCGACGGCATGAGCAGCGCGTCGGCCGCTCGATAGAGCTCCGCCACGCGCTCCGAAGGAATCGGCCCGAGCACGTCCACGCCCGGCAGGCGCGGCGGCTGCAGCGGCCCGGGACCAGCCACCACCAGCCGGAAGGCGCCGTTCGCCGCGGTGGTGGCCGCCAGTGCCGCCTCGATCCCCTTCTTCGCCACGAGTCGCCCGACGAACAGCACGCGCGGCGTGTCGTCCCAGCCGAGGTCGCGCCTCAGCGCCTCGCGCTCGCCGTCGAGCGGAGGCCGGAAGAGCGTCGTGTCTATGCCGTTGGGGAGCACCACCACGGGCTCGCGCGGTCCGAGCGCCTCGATCTCCGCGCCCACCTTGCGGTTGAGCACCACCACGGCGTCTGCCGCGCGCACCGCGACCCTGCCGATGCTCGAGATGGCGGCCGCCTCCACGCGGTCGAGCAGCGGCGACTCGTACGGCACGTGACCGACGTGCTCGGTGAGCACGAGCGCCGGGCCTCCGGCCGCGCGCCGGCGCCGCATCCGCGCCAACACGAGCGCGGACACGGAGCTCATGTAGAGGAAGCCGTGCGCATGAACCACGTCCGCCTGCGCGATCTCGCGCGCCAGCACGGGTGCGAGCCGCGGCGAGAAGAGCGGGTACGGCACTCCGAGGTTGTCCTCGAGCACGTTGAGGGCGGCGACGCGCACGAGGCCCTCGTCGTCGTAGCCGAGCGCCTCGCTCTCAAGGTGCGTGGCTTTGGAGGCCACGTGGCGCACCTCGTGCCCGCGCCGGCGCAGCTCGCGGCGCAATGCGCGGATCACGGTCTCGACGCCGCCGATGTGCGGAGTCGCGTAGTGGGAAACGAACAGGATTCGCATCGCTTCACACCAGAATGCGGCCTATTCCCTCCAAAATCCAATGTTGAATGCGCAAAACCTCCAGCGCGTCGTCCGGCCCGATGCCCTGCGGAGGCTTGCCGGAGGACACCGCGGCGTGGAACCGGCGGAACACCTCGTCGTTGCCGTAGCGCAACCTGCCGAGCACGTGACCCGGCCCTGACCTCAGGTATCCGAGCCAGTGATGCCAGCTCGCCGCGGCCGACGTGCGGATCACCTCGCGGGCGGAATGGCCGCCGTCATTTGGCGTGAACACCGCGATGTCGCGGAACAGGTCCACCACTCCGAGGCCGCCATCGCCCAGCACCGCCACGTGCCACTCGGACACCGGTGCCTCGAAGTTCATCTGCAGGGACACGGGCACCTCGCCGGCCCGCATCTGGGCGTCGATCTGCGCCGGCGTGTTGTGCAGCCCGCGGGTGCTGGGATGCACCGTCACGCTCACCGGCTCGAGCTCGCCGCCGGCGAGCGCCCGCGCCATGTAGATGAGGTGCGGAGACTCGTCATAGAAGAGGCCGCCGGGCAGCTCGTCGAACCACGCGGGCAGCCGCCGGGCGGGGTTGGACATCTGCGTTGCCCACACCGCCCTGATCGTGCCCATCCGGCCGCTCTCCATCCAGCCGCGCAGCCGCTTCACCGACGGCGCGAACTGGAAGTTGTGAACCACCGCGAGCACGAGCTGTCGCTCGCGCGCCAGCGCGGCGAGCTCCTCCCCCTCTTCGAGCGTCATCGTGAACGGCTTCTCGGTGAGCACGTGCTTGCCCGCCTCGAGCGCGCTGCGGATCACGCGGTGGTGAGCGAACGGCGCCGTGCCGCAGGTGATCGCCTCCACGCGATCGCGGACCGATAGCTCGTCCACGCCCTCGGCGCGCTCGAAGTGCGGCACCTTCACCCGCGCGGCGGCCTCGCGGGCGCGCTCCTCGCGCCGGTCCGCCATGCACACGACGTCGAAGCCTCCGTGCCGGCGCATCGTGGGTATATGGCGGTGAGTGGTCACCCAGCCGGCCCCGAAGCAGGCCACCGGGACCCGGTGTCCGGACGCGCGAGTCATCGGCGCGAGCCTACCTTCCAAGCCGCATCGCCACTAGCCGGCTGCTGACGAAGAACGGGGTGCCGAGCTTTGGCGGCCTGGCGGTGGTGCCGTCCTCTCTCACGCAGACCGGGTTGACGAGGATGAAGCGCACGTGCAGGCGCCGAGCCAGGGCACGCCCGCGCGGCCCTCCCGCGAGAATGGCCCGCGCCTCGCCCGCCGGACGCACCTCCGCCTTGGGCAGGATGTCCGCGGGGTCGAGCGCCGGGAGCGTGTCGGTCTGCAGGAGCCAGGCGCTGAGGAAGCTCCAGCAGCGGTCGGCCACCACCACGTCGCCCGGGCGAAGGTCCGCGGACACCGCTCGCATTCCCGCAAGCGTGGCCGGGTTGGCGAAGTCGTAGAAGCGGTGCACATTCGCCGCCGCGCCCCAGGCAGGCACCGCTATTCCGAGCGTGAGGCCCACCGCCGCCAGCGCCGCGAGCCGCGGGCGCACCAGTCTCGTCACGGCCACGGCCAGGAGCGGCACGAGCCCCAGCGGCACGTAATACGCCATGCGGATGTACGCCAGCGGGAAGTGCACGACCCACGAGTACGCCAGCGCCACCACCACCACGAGCAGCGTGACGAACGGCAGCAGCGTACGATCGCGCCGCAGCCACCACAGCGCCAGCACGAACGCGCCCAGCCCCGCGATGGTCAGCACCCAGCTCAGGTCGCTCACCACAAGATGCAGGTGCACCTTCGTGGAGAGGTAAGCCCGATAGCCCTGGGTGCCGCCGAACTTGTGATCGGTCTCGATCACCGTGTACGCCACGCCGGCACAGATCACGAGCGCAGCCACCGCCCCGCGGAGCGTGCCGAGCACCAGGCCGCGCCTGTCCCGCTGCACCAGGAGCGCAGCGCCCACGGCCAGCGCCACGCCGGCACAGGTGACAAGGAATGACAGCCGGTGCACGGCGCACAGCGCCACGAGCGAGAGGCCGAGCCCGGCGGCCTCGAGCCAGCCGAGGCCGTCCTCGCTCACGAGCGTGGCCACATAGAGCAGCACCAGCGTCATGAGCGCCAGCCCCGCGTCGTTGGCCAGGCCGTGCCAGCCGAGGAGGTCCTGCGCGATCGGCAGCACCGCCCAGAGCGAGGCGGCAAGCACGCCCGTTAGCGCGCCCCAGAGCGTCCGCCCCAGAGCGAATATCGCGGCGATCCCCATGAGCGCAAAGGCCCAGATGCCGTGCATCAGCACGCTGGCCGGCTGGCCGCTCATCAGGAGGTAGGACGCGAACACCGACGGCACGCCCGGGTCCTGGCGGAAGGGCGTGCCCCCCATCCAGAACGGATTCTGGATGAGCAGCGACCCGTGAATCCGCACCTGGTCCGCGTACAGCACGTACTGGCCCCAGTCGTTGCCCGGCACCGGCGTGTGGCCGATCACGCGGTTCTGCAAGAGGATCCCGGCGAACAGGGTGGCGAGCAGGCCCACGATCGCCCATGCCTCCCGGTAGTCGAGGCGGTGCCGCGGCTCGCGCGGCGGCAGGAGCAGCACGGCGGCCGCGATCAGCGCACCGAGCGCCACCCGGGTGGACACGCCCGTGAGGCTGATGCCGGCGGCCGGGAGCGTGACGAGCAGCACGGTCGATGCCGCGAAGCCCACAACGGGGATGGCCGCGAGGGTGGCGCCCCAGCTCGCTCGCGTGGCCGCTGGGAGAAGTGGCACGAGCGCCAGTCCAGGCGCGACGCACAGCACGAGCCCGGACAGGAGGGGGAAACGCCCGCCGGCGAGCGCGATCACGAACTCGAGCGCAGCGAGCCCCGCGCCGATCAGCGCCAGCGGACGCCCGCGTCCCCACGCGGGAAACGCGGCGCGCGACGGCGATGCCGCAGGGGCGGCTTGTATCGTCAGGAAGGCCAAGTGAAGCTCCTGCGGATCTCTCTGGCGAGCCTCGCCGCGTGCGCCGCCCTCGCCGCGCCGACACACGCTGATACCGGCAACGGATTGTACGAGCCGTTTCCGTCGCCATCGTCTGACTCGATGTCGCAGCGCTTCGTGGACTCGCTGCCGGGCGGCCTCGGCTTCAGTGCCGCCGAAGGCCTCGACCTCAGCCGCGGCGTGCTTGTGGGAAAGAGCGCGCAGGCGGCCTACATCAGCCCGAGCGCGGTGCCGGCCCGCTCGAGCGCGGGATCCGGATTTGCGCCCTCGCTCGGCTGGCCGCTCGCGCTCGTGCTGCTCGCGGCGGTGCTGGCGGGCGCCGGTGCCCTTGCCGCTCGGCGGCGCGGGTGAAGCGCCCGCCGCCGGTTGCCGTGGTGCTCGCGGCGCTGGCTCTCTTCGGCGTCGGCATCGGCGTGCTCGTGGCGGCGCAGCCCGGCGGCGGCCGGCCCGCTCCGGCCGTGGCCGTCCCGTCCGCAGTCCTCAAGCCCGGACGGCTGCCGAGCAGCTTCTTCGGCGTCGTGAGCGAGGACGCGTTCGCCAACCCTGGCCGCTACCGCGCCACCACCCTCAACCGTCTCGCCCAGATCGGGGTGGGACTCGTCCGCCAGACGTTCGACTGGGCCTCGATCGAGCGCTCGCCGGGGCACTACGACTTCGGCGCCTACGACGGGATCGTGGGTTCCCTCGCCGCGCGCCACATGACGGTTCTCCCCGTGCTCCTCAACCCTCCCGGCTTTCGCTCGAGCGCGCCGCCGACCGGCGCGCAGCCGGGCACATACCCACCGAAGAGCTACGCGGACATGGGCCGCTTCGCCGCGGCCCTCGTTCGCCGCTACGGCCCGCGGGGGCATTTCTGGAACGCCCACCCCGAGCTGCCGAAGATCCCGATCCGCGCCTGGCAGATCTGGAACGAGCCGAGCCTGCCCGCCTACTGGCCGAGCGGCCCGGACCCCGCCGAGTACACGCAACTGCTGGAACGCGTGGGGCGCTCGATCCGGCACCTCGACCCACGGGCCGAGATCGTCACCGCGGGCATCCCCAACAGCCGCCTCGGCATTCCGTTCGACCAGTTCGTGGAGGGCATGTACAGGGCCGGCGCCCGCGGCAGCTTCGATGCTCTCGCCATCCACCCCTACGCCCGCGACGCCGCCGGCGTTGGCGCCGCGGTGAACGACGCGCGCCGGATCATGGACACGAACGGCGACACCCGCTCGCACATCTGGATCACCGAACTGGGCTGGGCGGACGGCGGGCCGTCCAGCTCGTTCACCGTTGGCGCACAGGGGCAGGCGAGGCGGGTGAAGGCCGCGCTCACCACCCTCTACAACCTGCGATCGCAGGACCGGATCAACGGCGTGGTCTACTTCGGCTGGCGCGACGGGGCTCCCTACGCGCCGACCTTCAAGGACTTCTGGGGACTCCACACGGGGCTCCTGCGGCTGGACGGAACTCCCAAGCCTGCGCTTCGGGCGTTCGCCCAAACCGTTGCTAGCCTCCGCCGATCGGGGTGACCTTCCGAAAGCTCATAATCGGGCTGGCGGCGGTGGTGCTGCTCCTCGCGGCCGCACCCGCTCGCGCCGCCGTGCCGAAGGACTTCTTCGGAGTGGTCAGCGAAGACGTCTTCACCGGCGGCCCCGCATACCGCGACAGCACCCTCGGCCTGCAGTCCGCGATCGGCGTCGGGCTGATCCGCCAGACGTTCCACTGGAAGCAGATCGAGACCTCGCGCGGCCACTACGACTGGTCCGTCTACGACGCGTACATGGCCGCAACGGCCTCGCACGGCATACGCGTTCTGCCGATCCTGTTCGACCCTCCCAAGTTCCGCGCCAGGGTCTCGAAGCGCACGAGCGCCACCTATCCGCCGCGGCATTACTCGGACCTCGGCACATTCGGCGCCCAGGTGGCGAGGCGATACGGGCCGAACGGAAGCTTCTGGGCCGCTAATCCCGGCCTGCCCAAGCTGCCGATAACGGCCTACCAGATATGGAACGAGCCGAACCTTCCCGCCTACTGGCCGAGCGGGCCGAACCCGCGCCAGTACGCCCGCCTGCTCAAGGCCACGGCGCGGCGCATCCATGCGGTCGACCGGCGCGCGCAGATCGTCACGGCGGGGCTGCCGGACACCCACCTCTCGCGCCCGGGCAACGTGTACTCGTACGTGAAGGCCCTGCTGCACGCCGGGGCGGACCGGAGCTTCGACGCACTCGGTGTGAACCCGTACGGGAAGTCTGCGCACGACCTGGTGTCGAAGATCAGGCACTTCCGCTCGATCCTCAACCACGGCCACGCACGCTCCGCCAAGCTCTGGATCACCGAGTTCGGTTGGTCCGATCGCGGGCCGGCGAGCTCCTTCCGCGCGGGCTCGGCGGGCCAGGCGCGCCAGATCCAGCGGGTGATTCCCGCCATCGTGAAGCAGCGCTCGCGGCTCAGGATCCGCGGCCTCGTCTACTACAGCTGGCGCGACGGGGCGCCCTACCCGCCCGCGTACAAGGACTTCTGGGGGCTCCACACGGGACTCCTGCGGCTCAACGGCACGCCGAAGCCGGCGTTCGCGAGCTTCAGAGCGGCCGTGGCGCGCTTCCGCTGAGCGGCCGCTCCGATGCGACCCGACGAGTGTTTGTGCAGCGAACCTTGCCGCGGCCCACTTCCATAAGAACTCGCCTGGCCACGCTTGTCGCGGCCGCGGTCGCGCTCACCGTCGTTGCCTTTCCCGCGGCCGCCGGCGCACGTGTCCACGGCCTCCAGCTCGGCTTCACCGACTGGGCGGACTTCCAGGCACAGCCCGACCCAGCGCTGCGCCAGATCGCGTTCCAGCATGCCCGGGCAGCGGAGGCGCAGATCATCCGCCTGTCCATAGGCTGGAGCGACCTGGCACCGACCGCGCCACCGAACAACGCCACGGCCGCGGACCCGAACTGGAGCGGTTACGACTGGAGCACGGCCGATACGGCGGTACGCGAGGCGGTGGCGAACGGGTTCACGCCCCTCTTCTTGATCAGCAACACGCCGGCGTGGGCGGAAGGTAGAGGCCGGCCACCCGTGTCGGATAAGGCGCCCGAGGGCACTTGGCGTCCCTCGCCCTCGGCGTTCCGGGCGCTCGCCGCAGCGCTCGCCAAGCGCTACTCGGGCCGCTTTCCGGATCCGCAGAACCCCGGTACCTCGCTGCCGCGCGTGCGCTACTGGCAGGTGTGGAACGAGCCCAACCTGGCCCTCTACATCACGCCCCAATGGGTGCGCAGGCGCGGCAAGCTCGTGGCCGAGAGCCCTGTGCTCTATCGAGCGCTGCTCAATGCCTTCTACCGCGGGGTGAAGTCGGTGTCGAGCGGCAACGTCGTGGTCACCGCCGGCACCTCACCGTTCGGCGATCGGCCGGGCGGCAGCCGCATTCCGCCGGCGTTGTTCGTGCGGGACCTGTTCTGCCTCAGCGGCCGCACCGCGCTCCGGAAGGTGCGCTGCAGCGGGGCGCCGGTGCACTTCGACATCCTGGCTCACCATCCCTATCCGATCGGTCCGCCACGGCGGCACGCGCCGAACCCGGATGACGTGGTGGTGGCGGACTGGTCGCGCCTCACCCGTCCGCTGAACGCGGCGCTTCGGCAGGGCACGGTGGCCCCTCGGAAGACGAAGGGTCTTTGGGCCACCGAGCTCTCCTGGGACACGAACCCGCCAGACCCCCAGGGGATCCCCGCGCATCTCCAGGCCACCTACATGGAAGGCGCCTTCTCGACCATGTGGAGCGAGGGCGTGAGCGCCGTCGTCTGGTACCTGATGCGCGACGAGCCGCCGCGTCCCACGTTTGCCGACAGCCTCCAGTCCGGGATCTACTTCCGAGGCGACACCGTGGCCGACGACACACCCAAGCCGTCATTCACCGCATTCCGCTTCCCGTTCACGGCCTACGTCCAGCGTGGCAAGGCGCAGCTCTGGGGTCTGGCGCCACGGCCGGGACCCGTGACCGTGCAGCGCCGAAACGCGAGCGGCAACTGGTCCACCGTTGCCCGCCTCCACGCGCGGTCCGACCGGCTGTTCCTCGGCAGCAGGCGCCTCCGCGCCGGCACGCTCGTCCGCGCCGTGCAGGGCGCGGACACGAGCCTGCCGTGGAAGGTGTTCTCGCCCGGCCGCTGACGCCGTCAGGGCCGCAGCCGGAGCGAGCGCTTCAGCACCACGTGCTGGCCACCGGTCGCTCGCGCGTCGATCTGCAGCACGAGCCTTCGAGCCGAGGTGTGACGCAGCGCGCGCTTCGCCTTCGGCTTGAGGCGCAGGAGCACGACCCTCGAGCCGGCGCGGCGGAACCTGGTGCTCACGCTGCCCAGCGCCGCACCGTGGGCTGGCTTCAGCGCGACCCGCAGGCGGCATGCCCTGCTGCAGTGAACGCGGACGCGGAGCCCATGGCGCAGCAGGCTGCCGAGGCTCACAACGCGCGGGAAGGCGGCCGTGGCCGCGAGGGACTTCACCGGGCCGGCGCCGAGCGTGCCGCTCGTGGGCGGCCGAGGGGGCGGCACGGGCCCGCAACTCGCGGTGGAGGTGCACGTCTGGAGCACAGTGATCGACGGCGTGCCGTTCGACCACGCGATCCGGACCCAGGCGGACGCGACGTTGTTCGCGAACGACTGCTCGACCACCGCCTCGGGCGTGCCATCGCTGTTCTCGTTCACGCGGTGCACCAGGTTGTAGTCGCCCGCTGGAACAGTGGTCTGATCGATCGGGATGTCCTGCCCTTCCTTCAGCGGGTCGTATGGATCGCCCCAGCCGACGGAGATGCCCTCGGTGACCTGCAGCGCACTGGGGTTGTTCTTCTGGCACCACGTGGGGTCGACGCTGTAGCCGTACACGTGCGGCCCTGGGCCTCCCTCGAACTGGTTGTCGCCGAGGCAGAAGCCCTGCTTCTGGTCGGTCCCCACCAGCGCCCCGGCGAGGGTGCGGAGCTCGTAATGGTCGAACGGCTCGAAGTGCCAGTGCTCGTGACCGAAGCCCGTCTCGTAGTGGAGGTCTCCCACGCCCGGGACCGTCCTCGGCGCGCCACCGTCTGATTGGTAGATCACCTGATCGGCCGTCATCAGCGCCTGGTCCGATGAGCGATGGCCATGGATCTCCAACGGCCCCGCGCCCTGGTTCATCACCTCGGACTGGAAGCCGATCTGCCAGCCGGTCGACGCGCTGCCGCCAATCTGCACCTCGGTGGGCGGCTGCTGGACGAGATCGGGAAGAAGGTCACTCGCCGCAGCAGCACTCGGTGCGAGGAGGATGACCGTCAACGTCAGGACACAGGCTGCCCCGGCGAACGGCCCGCGTAAGGCCGAGGAAGGGAAGGGCACCATCTCCACCTTCGCACGGAAATGCCGTATTCGCCACGCCCTCCGACGCGGCCCGTCCATGTCTCAACGACGCGGCTCGCGTCGACCGGCTGCTCAGCGCAGCCTGAGCGTACGCTCGAGCGTCTGGCGCTGGCCGTCCCTGCTCTTCACGTGTAGCCAGATCTTGAGCCGGCCCGAGCGGTAGTGGCTCAGCACCAGACGCGCCTTGCTGCTGAGGCGCAGCGTTAGGACGCGGCTGCCCGCGCCGCTCAGTGCGACGCTCGCGTGTGCGAGGGGCACGCTGCCATTGGCTTCGAGCCCGACGCGCGCGCGGCAGCGCATCGAGCACTGCACACGTGTCCGCACCCCGTGGGCCGTGAGATAGCGGATGCTGAGAAGTCGGCGAGCCGTGAGCGCGGCTGTGAACGATCGAATGGGTCCCGCGGCCAGCACTCCGCCCGAGGGGCTGCTGTTGTCCGCGCCGCCCGGCTGGCCAGTCGATCCCGTGCCCGACCCCGACCCCGATCCCGACCCGGATCCGGAACCAGACCCCGACCCTGACCCCGTGCTCGACGGGGGCTGCACGACAGCGGTTGCCTCGGAGTCCTGTGGCGAGCTCTGCTCCATCGTCTGCGCGTCGAGCGCGGTCACGCGCGCTCGCAGCGTGTGCCCCACGTCGCTTGACGTTGGCGCGTAGTTGGGAGACGTGGCCCCGGAGATGTCGGCACAGGCCCAGCCGCTGGAGTCGCAGCGGCGCCACTGGTATGAGAACGAGGTGGCCATGCGCTCGAGCCAGCCGCCGGGTACCGACGAGAGGATGACCCCCTGCTGCGCCGTGCCGCTCACCTGCGGGCGCTGGGTCTCGGTCGGCAGGCACTTCTGCGCGGGAGTGAGGCTTGCGTAGTACGCGTTCCAGAAGGGGGTCGCGGTCGGAAACGTCACCGAGTGGCTGCTCGCGTTGTAGGTGAGGACGATCGCCGCCGTGTGCCCGGCCGCGCCCTGGTCGCTCAGCCGGCAGTCGGCGTTCACCCACTGGACGAGCTCATACGTGCCCGATGCCACGCCCGTCAGGTCGATGTACTGCCCGTCCACCCCTCCCGTGTAGATGTCGTACCCGCCGGGCTTCATCGCTTCGTTCACCCCGAGGGCGCCGGGGAACCCCTTCTCGCAATCCGTCGGGTTCGGATTCGCCTGCGAGTTGTCCACCAGGCAGAAGCCTGTCTTCTGGTCACGCGCGACGTCGACGCTCATCTGCGATGGGTCGTGCGGACGAAGGTCGTACCGGTCGAGCGACAGGTAGTGCCAGTGCTGATGGGTGACGTCGTAGTTGTATTGCAGTGCGCCGACGAGCTGGTTCGTACCGTCGACCGTCTGGAAGGCGTCCATCGTGTTGACGGTGGTGTCCGCGCGTGAACCGAAGAGGGTGAGCGATCCGCCGCCGCTGCCGACGTCGATGGTCGAGTCGAACTTGAGCTGGTTCGCCGGCATCGCGACGCTGATCGCGTTCTTGTTGATCGCTCCCTGCGTGATCACGGGAGGACTCGCCGCCGCCTGTGCCGCGAAGGTGAGCGCCAAGACGGCGAGAATCGCCGGGAGGGACTTGGACGGCATCACAACGACAGTAACCCCGACGCCTTCGCGGCGCAGTTAAAGATTTCCCACTGTCTCGGCGCGGACAAGAGTGGTCCACCGCGTCTCATTCAGGCCGCCGCTAGAGTGCGGGCGCTATGTGGCGGTTCACGGGCGTGCGCCGGCTGCCGTGACCGCGACGGTCAGGCTGATCACGGACGAGCACGAGCTCGAGCCGTACGTCGAGGCGTGGGACGCGCTCGCCGCAGCCGCCCGCCGCCCGATGGCCGCGCCGGGCTGGCTGTTGCCGTGGTGGCGCCACGCCGCACCGGCGGGCGCCGTTCTGCGCACGGTCGTGGTGGAGGACGCCGCCGGGCTCGTGGGAGTCGCGCCGTTCTTCGGCCAGCCCGGCCGCCTGGGTCGCTGGGACTACCGGCTGATCGGCGTGCCGGTCAGCCAGCGGGTGGGACCAGTCGCCGCGGCGGGACGTGAGCAGGAGCTCATGGCGGCAGTCGCAGCGACGCTGTCCCGGGCGCGGCCATCGCCAACGCTCATCTCCTTCGAGGCTGTGGACGAGGAGAGCAGGTGGCCCGAGCTGCTGGCGGAGAGCTATCCGGGACTCCTGCCGCCGCGCATCGCGCGGGGAACCGTTCAGGCCTGTCCCATGGTCACCCTGCAGCAGAAGGATTTCGGCCTGTGGCTCGAGGACCGCAGCTCGAACTTCCGTCAGCAGCTCCGGCGTGCTCGCCGCCAGCTCGCGACCGCCGGCGGCAGGACAAGGCTCGCGGACGCCGAGTCGCTCGAGCGCGACGTCGATTCCCTCCTGAGGTTGCACCACTCGCGCTGGGACTGGCGCGGCGGATCCGCCCTTCCGGAGCGGACGCGCGAGCTGTTGCTCGACTCCGCGGCAATGCTTGGCGCCGGGGAGCGGCTGCGGCTGTGGATCGTCGAGGTCGGTGACGAGGCCATCGGGGCCGGGCTGTTCGTGGCCGGCGGCGGCGAGATCGTCTACGTGAACGGCGGCTTCGACGAGACGCACGCACGCCTGCGGCCCGCGGTCCTGGCGATCGCGGCCGCCGTGGAAGAGGGCTTCGAACGCGGCGAGCAGCGCCTCGACCTGGGAAGCGGGGCGAGCCCCTACAAGCTCCGCTTCGCGGACGCAGAGCCCTCGCTCCGATGGCTGGCGCTCCGGATCCGCGGCGCCCGCTACCCGGTCACCTGGGCGCAGCTATTGCCGGGCGACCTGCGCTGGTACACACGGCGGACCGTGAATCGCCTTCCGGAGGGTCCCCGGGAGCGGCTGAAGTCAGCGGTCCGCGCGCTCCGCCGCTGACCGCGCGCCAACGCCGTCGTCGTTCAGGCAGGTCCCGCGCTCGAGCGTCTGCGCCATCCGGCCCACGCGAGCAGCGCGAGCGCCGCGCCGCTGGCGAGCAGCACGGCTATGAGGCCGCCGCCCAGCGACACGGAGTTGCCGACCGCCGAGACCGGATTCGAGGCCGGTGCGGCGGGGATGCTCGCCGGCGCCGGTGCAGACGGTTGCCCAGCGGCCGTGGAGTTCTGGTGCGCGTGACGATGATGAGCCGGCCGGTGCTGCGTGGCCGGGCCGGTTGTCGAACCGCCCGTGCTCTGCGACGGGGTCTCGACACCGCCTTGCCGGGTGAGAGCCAGCACGCCCGCGCCGGCTGCGCCCTGACGTGCCAGCGCCCGCTTGGTTGCCGGCGGGAGCTTCGACCCCGCCGCGCCGCCACCGGAGCCGCCGTGATGCGAGCTGCCGCCCGGGCTCGGAAGCGCCTCGCAGTACTGGTCGATGCCGGATGTGCCGGGGGGAGCCACGCAGTTGTCTGCCATCGCGGGCGACGCCACGAACGCGAAGAAGGCGAGCAGCCCAAGGCAGGTCATCCAGCGCATGTGCCTAAATGTCTTCACTTGCGTCGTAACTCCTTTCAACGCGCGCGGCGTCCGGCTGTCTCCAGCGTAGTCGCTTTTGCTGTACCCGCAATCCTGCTGATCTACTACGGGCTGCGCGGCGGCTCGTACGACATCGTGCCCAGGCAGGAGGAGGCGATCGCGATCTGGTGGATCCTCGCGATCGCGGTGGCGCTCGGCCTGTTGCCGCGCGCGCGTCCCGGCCGCACGGTGCTGATCCCCCTGCTGGCCCTCGCTCTTCTGGGGGTCTGGACGGCGATCAGCCTCGGCTGGACGGAGAGCGACGAGCGCACGTTCGCGGAGCTGGCGCGCTTCTTCCACTACGCCGGCCTCCTGCTGCTCGTGTGGAGCGCCGTGGACCGCCGGACGTGGCGGCCGGCCGCCGCGGGCCTCCTGGCCGGTGCGCTCGTCATATGCGCCGCCGCCCTCGGGAGCCGGCTCTGGCCGAGCGCGTTCCCCACCGACTACGTGGTCACCAACCTCAAGCTCAACCGCCTCAGCTATCCCTTCAACTACTGGAACGCCGTCGGAGCGTTTGCGGTCATGTCGATCGCGATGGCGCTCAGCTGGAGCGCGCACGCCCGCCGGCTGCCCCTGCGGGCCGCCGCCCTGGCATTCGTGCCGATGTGCGGGGCCACCGCATACCTCACCTACTCCCGTGCGGCGGTGATCGGCACCGCGCTCGCGCTGCTTCTCGTGCTCGTGTTCAGCCGCAACCGCTGGGTCGCCTTCGTCCACGAGCTGGGCGGCGCGGCCGGCGCGGCGCTCGCGATCGCCGTGATCAGAGGCCACCATCAGATCGCCGACGCCACGGGCAACGCCGGCGCCGGCGTCGTGCTCCTCGCGGTGCTGGCCGGCGCGGCGATCGCCGCCACCACCGCCTGCGTCACGTGGGTGCTGCGCGGCGACGAGCGCTGGCGGCTGCCGGCGCGTCCGGCGCGTTACGCGGTTGCCGCCGGGGTCGTGCTGGCGATCGTGCTGGTGCCGACGGCCGGCCACGCCCAGATCACGAAGGGCTGGCACTCCTTCAAGAAGCTGCCGCCAAGCGAGACGAGCTCGGACCCCGCCGCGCGGCTCTCGAGCCTGAACGGCAACCGCTACTACATCTGGCGCTCCGCGATCCGGGCGTTCAAGCACCACCCCGTGGACGGCACCGGAGCCGGCACGTTCGAGTTCTGGTGGTCGCGCAACGGCGGCGGGGAGTTCATCCGCGACGCTCATTCGCTGTATCTGGAGGAGTTCGCCGAGCAGGGCGCGGTGGGTGGGGTGCTGATGCTGGCCTTCGTCGTCAGCCTCGCCGTAGTCGGGATTCGAGCCCGCCGTCTGCTCCCGGAGGGCGACCTCGGAGTCCAGGGCGGCCTGCTCGCGGCGTTCGGCGCATACCTCCTGCACGCCGGCGTGGACTGGATGTGGGAGTCCACCACCGTCAGCCTGCTCGCCCTGCTGGCGATCGCAGTGGCGGGCGCGGCCGCTGCCGCCCCTGCCGCCCGGCGGGCGCGCGTGCCCGCTCGGGTGGCCTTTGCAGTGGTCGGCCTGGTGGCGGTGCTCGTGCAACTACCCGGCCTCTCCTCAACGCTGCGGACACGCGCGAGCCAGCGGGCGTTCGAGCGGCGCGACAACGCTACGGCCCTTTCGGACGCCACCGACGCAATCGCCGCGGAACCGTGGGCGGCCAGCCCCTACATGCAGCGTGCGCTCGTGGAGGAGGCGCAGGGCAACCTCGTGGCGAGCCGGGTGGACCTCCTGCGGGCGCAACGTCGCGAGCCCACCAATTACCGCTATCCGTTGATCCTCTCCCGGGTGCAGGCCGAGGCCGGCAACACCGGGGCCGCCATCGCCAACTTCCGGCGCGCTAAGGCGCTTCGGCCGAAGTCGCCGTTCGTCGAAGCCGGCGCGCCCACGCAGTGAGCGCTGATTGCTCGCAGCGGTGGTCGCGGTTACCGTCTCTCAGGACGATGTTCGGGGGCGCGCCATGCTGACGGCTGAGTTGATCGACGATCCGGCCGGCCTCGAGCCGTGGGTCGCCCGGTGGGATGCACTCGCCACCGAAGTCGGGGCGCCCTACTGCGCGCCCGCCTGGATGATCTCCTGCTGGCACCACACCGTCGCGGGCGACGCGCGGCTGCGGACGGTGATCGTCCACGACGGCGGCGAGCTCGTGGGGCTCGCGCCCTACTTCGTGCAGCTCCACAGGCTCGGGCTCGCCGAGTACCGCGTGCTCGGAGCGGGCATCTCCCACCGCATCGGGCCGATCGCCCGCGCGGGGCATGAGGACGAGGTGGCGGCCGCGCTCACGCAGGCTCTGGCAGCGGCCGATCCCGCGCCATCGAGCTTCCTTCTCGAAGGCGTGGACCGCGCCGCGCCATGGCCAGACCTGATCCGGACCGACTGGCCGGGGAGGCTGCGGCCCACCCTGCGCAAGACGTACATGATGAACGCCCCCACCCTCTCGCTCGAAGGCGAGTTCGAGGAGTGGTACGAGTCCCAGAGCGCGAACTTCCGCCAGAAGATGAGGCAGAAGCGAAGGCAGATGGAGAAGCGCGGCGGCGAGATCCGCATGGTCACCGAGCCCGACGAGGCGGACCGCGTGCTCGACTCGATGATCCGCCAGCACCGCGAGCGCTGGGCGGCCCGCGGGCTCGAGGGATCGCTGCAGCACGGGATGGAGGAGCACCTGCGCTCCGCGGTACCGGCGCTGCTGCCCGAGCAGCGTGCGCGGCTGTGGTCGATCTTCGCCGACGGTGAGGCGGTTTCCACGCATCTGTTCTTCACCGCCGGCGGAGAGGTGGCGTCGTGGGGAGGCGGCTTCGAGCCGGAGTGGGCATCGGTCTCCCCCGCCCAGCTCGTGATACTCGCCGCCGTGGAGGATGCGTTCCGCCGGCAGGAGCGCCGGGTGGACTGGGGCGGCGGCATTCTGGACTACAAGCTCCGTTTCGCAAACGGCGACGACCCGGTGGAATGGGTGGCGCTGTTTCCGAAGAACGCCCGCTATCCACTTACGCGCGCACGGATGATGCCCAAGGCCGCGCGGCTCGCCGCTCGGAACCTCTACCGGCGCCTGCCGGAGCCGACGCGGGACCGGCTTCAGGGGCTGCGCGGCCGGGCGAAGGGCCGCTAGTGGGGCTCGGGCGCCGGTTTGCCGATCGAGCGAAGCGCGCCTAGGATGGCACCCGTGACAGGGGACGGACCTACCCGGGAATCCATCTCGCCGGAGGCGTTCGGCCAAGAGGTTCGCAAGGCAATGAACCGTTCGGTGGTCGAGTACGGCCACCACCCCGGCCGCGAATACACGCCGGCGGCGTTCCGCCACTACGTGCGGCGTCTGGCGCTCTTCGGCGCCATGGAGCGGCTCGATTTCAGCACCGCGCTCGACGTCGGCTGCGCGGAGGGCTTCTTCATGGGGGCGATTGGCGAGCGCTTCGGAGCGGAGATGTGGGGCGTGGACATCTCCGACGCCGCCGTGCGCAAGGCGCGGGACACGCTCGGCACACCGGTTGCGGCCGCTGACGCGCTCAACCTCCCCCTTGCCGACGGCAGCTTCGACCTCGTCTACTCCACCGAGACGATCGAGCATGTGCTGCACCCGGAGAAGATGATCTCCGAGATGCGCCGTGTGGCTCGCCGCTGGGTCGTGGTCACCACCCCGGTGAGCCAGAGCGCTCACGAACACGAGCCCGACTTCGAGCTCAAAGACGAGGGCCACGTGAACGATTTCGACCAGGCGACGATGGAGCGACTCTTCGGACCGGGCGCAGACCTTGGCAGCTTCCGGTGCAACAGCACGTTCGCTCTTCTCAAGGCGGTCGGGCGGTATCTGCCCGCGCCTCTGCGCGACGGGTTCTACCGGGTCGACCACTGGACGGCGCGGCGCCTCGGCGGCCCCCATAAGGCGTTCACGCCCCTCCGGAACCGCGACTGGCTGATCATCGCGCCCGGGGATGGACACGAAGCCGGACCGCGCGAGTGGCGCTGCCCGATCTGCAAGGGTCCTCTCGATCAGTCGGCGGACGGGCTCAGGTGCCCGGCGGATGGCAACAGCTATGGCTTCGTGAGCGACGGGATCCCGGACTTCGCGCGCGCCGCTTGAGCGAGCGCTCCATCATGTCTGTGCCCCTATTCGCATCGAATCACGAGCGCTACCTGCCACTGCTCCAGCAGCGGGTGAGCGAGGTGATCGCTAGCGGCCGCTACATCCTCGGCCCGGAGGTCGAGGCGTTCGAGCGTGAGTTCGCGGACTACCTGGGGGCCCGCCACTGCGTGGGTGTGGCCAACGGCACGGACGCCATCACGCTCGCGCTCCGGGCGCTCGGGGTGGAGCCCGGCGACGAGGTGGTGTTGCCCTCGTTCACGTTCTACGCGACCGCGGAGGCGGCGGTGAACGCAGGCGCCACGCCCGTCTTCTGCGACATCGATCCGGCCACCTTCTGCGTCACGCGCGAGACGGTGGAGCGTGCGCTCACGGCGCGCACCAAGGCAATCGTGGCCGTGCACCTGTTCGGCAACGTCGCCCCCATCCCCGAGCTGCTGGAGCTCGGGCTGCCCGTGCTCGAGGACGCCGCCCAGGCGGCCGGCGCAACGCTCGACGGGCGCAAGGCAGGCGCGCTCGGCAGCGCGGCAACCTTCTCCTTCTTCCCCTCGAAGAACCTCTACTGCCTCGGCGACGGCGGTGCCGTGATCACGAACGACGACGACGTGGCCGAGCGCCTGAGGCGCCTGCGCTTCCACGGCTCAGAAGACAAGGTGACGTTCGTCGACGTGGGTTACAACTCTCGCCTGGACGAGATCCAGGCGGCCGCCCTGCGCCTGCTCCTGCCCGAGCTAGACGGGTGGAACGCCAACCGCAGAGCCGCGGCCCGCGCGTACGCCGACCAGGGACTGGGCGAGGTCGTCTCGCTTCCGCAGCCGGTCAAGGGAGCCGACCCGGTGTATCACCTCTACGTAGTCCGCTCTCCGGATTCGGACGAGTTGGCCCGCGAACTCGAGGCCGCCGGTGTGGGCTCACGCGCCTATTACCGCACGCCGGTACACCTCCAGCCGGCCATGGCTCGCTTCGGCGGCGAGCGGCTCGACCTCCCCGGCACCGAGGAAGCGGCTCGCGAGAATCTCGCTCTGCCAATGGGTTCCGACCTCGGTTCGGACGCGATCTCCGAGGTCGTGGGCGCCTGTCGGGGGGCGCGTGTGTAGGCGCAACTCCCGTTGCGCTGCAACTTCCCACTCAGGATTGGGTTGCAGAACTCCGATAGCTGAGTTCTAATGGGACTACACGGATTCGCTCCCGGCCCTTGCAGCCCAAAATGGATTATTCGACGGCGGGCGAAGACGTCCTTCGCCAACTCCAGAGCCCATTCGCATCGGAGTTGAGAGACGTTTCGCCCATTCCACTGGACGACTCGCTGGTCACTCCGCTGCCCCAGCGGAATGAGCGCGGCTACGCGCGCTTCGGCACCCGCAAGAGGGCGCTAGCCCAGCCGATCCCGGAGGGCGACGCCGGCGCGAGCGCCCGCCGCGACACCACCTACCGTCTGGCGCTGCTCGTCAGCGATCTGGTGGCCGCCTCGTTCGCCGTGTCGGTCGGGGTGCTCGTGATTGGCAACCTGAGCCTCAACGCCGCGGCCTTCGGGGCGATCCTGCTCATGCCGCTCCTCTCGAAGGCGTGTGGCCTGTACGACCGCGATCAGAACCTGATCCGCAAGACCACGCTCGACGAGATCCCATCGATCTTCCAGGTCACAACGCTCTACACGCTGCTGATCGCGATCGGAGAGCATCAGCTCTTCGACGACAGCCTGCAGCAGAAGCAGATCCTCGCGCTGTGGGGCCTGCTCTTCATCTCGATGACTCTCGCCCGCACGGCCGCACGGCGCCTTGCCCGGATGATCGCGCGGCCTGAGCGCTGCCTCGTGGTCGGCGACATCGACTCGGCCGAGCCGGTGCGGCGCAAGCTGCGCACCAGCCGCGAGCTGAACGCCGTGCTCGTCGGTCGCGTGCCGCTCGAGGACGAGCGGCCGGTGCCGGACGTGGTCGGCTCCTTCGACAACCTCGGCATCGTCCTGGCCGAGCACGACGTGGACCGCGTGCTGATCGCGCCGGGCGGGCAGGACCCCGAGCTGATCCTCCACGCCGTGCGCCTGGTCAAGTCGATGGGCGTGAAGGTGAGCGTCCTGCCACGGCTGTTCGAGGTCGTGGGCTCGGCCGTGGAGTTCGACGACCTGGACGGCATCCCGGTGCTCGGGCTTCGCGGGCAGGGCCTGCCGGCGTCCTCGCGTGCGCTCAAGCGCATCTGCGACGTGGTCACGGCGGCCGTGGCGCTCACGCTGCTCGGCCCGGCGCTGATCGTCGTCGCAATCATGATCCGGCTCGACTCCGCGGGTCCCGTGCTCTTCCGGCAGAGGCGCGTGGGCCGGCACGGCCACGAGTTCAAGATCTTCAAGTTCCGCACGATGTACGACGGTGCGGACTCGATGAAGCAGCACCTCCTGTCCCGCAACGAGGGAGCCGATGGCTTCTTCAAGATGACGAACGACCCGCGCGTCACGCGGGTCGGCCGCTGGCTGCGGAAGACCTACCTGGACGAGCTGCCCCAGCTCATCAACGTGCTCCGGGGCGAGATGAGCCTGGTGGGTCCGCGGCCGCTCGTGCTCGACGAGGACCGCCGCATAAATGGCTGGCAGCGCGGCCGTCTCGACCTCACCCCGGGGATGACCGGCTTCTGGCAGGTCCTCGGCTCCTCGCGGGTGCCGCTGCACGAGATGGTCAAGATCGACTACCTCTACGCTACGAACTGGTCGCTGTGGCTCGATCTCAAGTTGATGCTTCGTACCGTCCCGTACGTGCTCGCCAGACGCGGCATCTAAAGCGCCTCCGCCGCGAAGCCGAAACTTCCACGATGACCCCGCAACTGCCCCGCAAGCGTCGCTGCGCCGTACGTTTGTTGCCATGAAGCGTGCCGTGATCCTCGCCGGCGGCCAGGGCATGCGCCTACGCCCGTACACCGCCGTCATTCCCAAGCCGCTGATGCCCGTGGGCGACCGCCCCGTGCTCGACATCGTCGTCCGGCAGCTCAAGCACGCCGGCTTCGAACGCATCACGATCGCCACCGGCTACCTCGCCGAGTTGATCGAGGCGTTCTTCGGTGACGGCGCGAACTACAACATTCCGATCGACTACTTCCGCGAGAACGAGCCGCTCGGCACGGTCGGCGCGCTCTCGCTGATCGAGGGCCTCGACAGCGACTTCCTCGTGATGAACGGGGACACCCTCACGGACATGGACTACTCCGGCCTGCTCGAGCGCCACCGCGCGAGTGGCGCTGCGGCCACCATCGCCACGACCGAGCGCGAGGTGCAGATCTCGCTCGGGGTCCTCCACTTCGACGAGAACAACGGCAGCCATGAGAGCCATGTGCTCACCGGCTATACCGAGAAGCCGCAGATCAAGTACCAGGCGAGCATGGGCGTCTACTGCTTCTCCCCCCGCGCGGTCACGCACATCGAGCCCGGTGAGCGCCTCGACTTTCCGGACCTGATACTGCGACTGCTCGCGAAGGGCGAGGAAGTGCGTGCGTGGATGTGCAGGGACTACTGGCTCGACATCGGTCGCCACGATGACTACGAGCGCGCGCAGGCCGAGTTCGACCGTATGCGCGACCGGCTGATCCCGAACGAGTGACGCTGAACGGCCGCGACATCGTGTGCGTCGGCTGCGCCGACTGGGACACCGAGATTCGCACCAACCAGCACCACCTGATGTCGCGGCTGGGCCGCGACCACCGGGTGCTGTTCGTGGAGTCGCTGGGGCTGCGCCAGCCACAGCTGGCGGCCCGGGACCTGCGCCGCGCGCTCAACCGGCTGGTACGCGGGATCGCCCCACCCCGGCTTGCCGACGACGGCGTGTACGTGCTCTCGCCACTCGTCCTGCCCTTCCACCGGTACCGGCTGGTCCGCGCCGTGAACCGCCGCCTGCTTCCCCGCTTGATCCGCCGCGCCGCGCGCCGCCTCGGAATAGCCGCACCGGTGCTGTGGGCTTACAATCCCCAGGCCGAGGCGCTGATTGACACGCTGCGCCCCTCCAGCGTGATCTACCACTGCGTGGACGACATCGCGGCACAGAAGGGGGTGGATGCCGAGAGCTTCCGCCAGGCGGAGCGACGCTACGCGGCGTCGGCCGACGTGATCTTCGCGACGTCGGAGCCGCTCGCCGCGCGCATGCGCGAGCTCTCGGATCGCGTGGTGGCGATGCCGAACGTGGCCGACACGCCGCTGTTCGCGTCGGCGCTCGACCACGGGCCCGTGGACGCGGCGATGGCGGCCCTGCCGAGGCCGCGGATCGTCTTCATCGGCGCCGTGGTGGCGACGAAGCTGGACTTAGGCCTCCTGGTATCCCTGGCCCGTGCGCGGCCCGAGTGGAGCTTCGCTCTCGTCGGGCCCGTGGGCGCGGGCGATCCCGGCACCGACGTCGCCGCACTGGAGGCCGAGCCGAACATTCACCTGCTCGGCGCTCGCCGCCACGACAAGCTGCCCGAGGTGCTGCGCGGCGCCGACGCGGGCATCATCCCGTACGCGCTCAACGACCTCACCGCGAGCATCTTTCCGCTGAAGGTGTACGAATACCTCGCCGCCGGCCTGCCGGTCGTCACCACCCCTCTCCCCTCGCTCGCGGGGGTCGACGGCGTCGTGACCGCCGCGGATGCGGACAGCGCGGCCGCGCGGCTCGACGAGCTCCTGGCCGAGGACAACCCGGAGCGCCGCAGGGAGCGCTCGCGGCTCGCGAGCGGTCATTCCTGGGACGAGCGGCTCGACGAGATGGTCACGGCGATCGAACAGGCTTCGGCTTGAAGATCGTCTCCGTCTTGACCACGGACGCCGACGGCGGAGCGGAGTTCGCAGCGATGGAGATGCTGTGGGCGCTCAAGCAACGCGGCCACGATCCCGTGATGGTCACGAACCGTCCGTCCATCGCGCGCGACACCGGCGTACGCGTGCGCACCATCGACATCGGGCCGAAGCTGTCCGGAAGCGACTGGCTGAAGGTCGGTGTGAGATGGCCGCAGTACCTGCTGCGCCTGCGCCGCGCGCTCCAGGCCGAGGCACCCTATGAGGTCCTCCTCCTGCACTACAAGAAGGAGCAGCTCATGGGCCGGCAGCTGCCGCGCTCGCTTCGGCCCGCGCTCGTGTGGGCCGAGTGGGGCCCGGTGCCCGTCCAGATGCGGAACGGTCCCGGCGCCTGGCTCTACCGCGACGCCGCACGTCACGCCGATTACGTCATGGCCATCTCGCAGGGCACCGTCGACTCGGTCGTGTCGATGGGCGTGGATCCGCACAAGGTCGAGTTCGTGCCGAACGTGATGCGCGGCCACGACCTCCGCTTCACGGCCGAGGGCCGGGCACGGGTCCGCCGGGAGCTCGGTATTCCCGACGACGCCTTCGTGATCGGCTGCATCTCGCGCTTCCACCCGAAGAAGCGCAACGACGTGCTGGTTGAGGCCGTGAAGACGCTCGACGAGCGCGCCCATCTGATCCTGGCTGGAGCAGGCGAGACCGAGGCGGAGCTTCGCGGGCAGGCAGAGCCCCTGGGCACGCGCGTGCACTTCGTTCGCACACCGGGCGATGACGTGGCGGACTACACCTCGGCGTTCGAGCTCGGCGTGTTCTGTCCGAGCCCCGCGGAGGGACAGCCGCGAGCGGTGATCCTGCCCTGGCTCGCCGGCCGGCCCGCGATCTCCACCGGTCCGATGGGCGTGGCCGACATGATCACCGACGGCATCGGTGAGATTGCCTCCCCGGAGAACGACCCGGCCGCGGTGGCGCAGATCCTGAGGGACTACATGAACGACCCGGAGCGCTTGAAGCGCGAGGGAGCCGCCGCACTGGACCGCGCGCTCGCCACGTATGACGCGCCCGTGGTGGCAGAACGCATAGAGCGGATCTTCCGCGAGGCCGGCGCCGGGGGCGCCTAACGAGCCACGGCCTTCCGGCCGCTCTCGTCGAACGACTCGCGGGCGTCGATCACGAACTGGTTCATCTCCGCGACGTAGCGATCGAAGGACAGTGAGGTGGCCCGGTCGTACGCGGCCGCGACACGAGCTTGCGTGCCGGCGGGATCGCCCAGCGTCTGCGCGAGGGCGTCCGAGCAGCCAGCGGCATCCTCTATCGAGAAGAACAGAGCCTCCGAAGGCTCGCGCAACGCCTCGGGCATGCCTCCACTGCGCGCGGCCACCACCGGCACGCGGGCGAGAGCGGCCTCGAGCAGCACGATTCCGAACGGCTCCTCCCACACAGACGGGACGACGAGAGCGTGCGCCTCCCCGAGCAGGCGGGCAACCTCCCCCGGATCGAGGCGGCCGCGCAGCTCCACAAGGTGGCTTATGCCGAGATCGACGGCCAGGCGGTCGAGCTCGGCCCGTGCGGAGCCGCTGTAGGAGCCGGCGAGCACGAGCCTCGCCTCCACGCCGTGGCGGTCGCGCAGGTCCGCGAGCGCCCTGTACGCCACGTCGGGGCCCTTCACGGGCTCGACCCTGCCGACGTAGGCAATCGTCGGCTTCGCGGCGGGTTGCCGGTCGACGGCTGACCAGAGCTCGGGTGCCGCCACAGCCGGGTAGATGGTGACCTCGTGGGTGGGCGTGATCATCGGCGGGATACCGCAGATTCGGCGGGTGGCCTCGCTGTTCCAGCAGATCGCCGCGCGCGCCGGGCTCAGCGGATCCACACGGAGTGCGGGAAGCCGGTTCAGGGCGCGTGCGACGCGCGCCCACGCGCCTCGCAGGCCCACGCGCCCGGGTAGCAGGAAGCGCGCGAACGCATCCGCTTCGTAGAGGCGGCCGAACCAGTACTCGCCGACGCTGTAAGCGACCGGTATCCCGCTCTCGTGCGCCACCTGGAGGGCGGCGTGCGGGACACCAGAGCCGTTCCAGACGAAGATCAGGTCGGGGCTGATCTCGGCGAGGTTTTTCCGCATCGCCTTCATGGCCCGCGCGGATGCCAGCGGTGCGATCGCGATCGAGCTCCTGCCCGTGCGCAGGATGGGGAGCTCGCGCCGGATCCGTGGATCGGCCGGAGCGTGCGGGCGCCCGCGCGTGGAGGTGAGCACGTGAACGTCATGCCACGCCCGCAGCGCTTCTGACGTGGCCGCGCAGCGCGCCTCATACCCCCCGGCCTGCACCGGCGGATAGAGGTTGCTCACCACGAGGATCCTCACCTCACACCGCCTCCCGCCGCACCAGCGCCTTCACCTCGGACGGCACGAGCGCGTGAAGCGCGAGCAGCAGCACGGGGTAGGTCACGGCCGCGGCCAGCACCAGCCAGGCCAGCCCCGCCCCGGCCGAGTGCAACCCGAACACCGCCAGCCCCATCCCGGCGGCAGCAATGACGATTCGCAGCAGACGGCCCAGTTTTGGCCTCAGCGGGAGCTGCTTCAGCACGAGGCGAATGGTGAGGATCTGGACGAGCAGCTCGGTGGCGAGAGTGGCCCACGCCGCGGCCATGAAGCCGTAGTGCGGGATGAAGATGAGGTTCAGCGCCACGTTCACCACGAGCGCGGCGACCGCGTAGATCACGAACATGCGCTGGAGCCGCAGCACGAGGATCATCGTCCCGGCCACGTAGCCGAAGCCGATCGCCACGAAAGCCCCCATCAGAACCCTGAGCGCGTTCTGGCCGTGCACGAACTCGGGGCCGAACAGGAGCCGCACCAACGGTCCGGCGGCCACCAGCACGAAGGCGAAGATCGGCAGCGACGCCATCGCCAGGTACTCGGCCGCCTTCTGCACCAGCGTGCGCATCCGGGCGCGATCCACCTGGGAGAGGATTGGGAACAGCGTGGTCATCACGGCGATGGGCACGAACGCGCTCGTCGTGAGGATCCGGTACATCGCGCCGTAGACGCCGGCGGAGTCCGAACCCGCGATGTTGAACACGAGCACCTGGTCGATCCGCCCGTACGCGAACGTGAGCATCGCGGCGATTCCCACGGGTGCCGAAAGGCGCGCGAGCTCGCCCCACAGCGGCCGCGAGGCGCGGATGCGCACCTTTGCCATGCGGCGCACGAACACGGTCTGCGCTGCCAGCGAGACCATGAACGAACCGACGAATGCCAGCGAGAAGGCCACGATGCTGCCGGAGAGCGCAGCCAGCACGAGGCCGGACGCGGTCCAGAGCACGCTGTTGATGGTGAGCACCACCATGCTGAGGTCGTTGCGCACACGCAGCTGGAACACGATGCCGAGGCAGCTCAGTGCCGGGACGATCGAGAGCGTGGCGATCACCGCCGAGCTGACCCGCATCGCCGCGTCCGACGAGATCACCAGCATGATCGCGAGGAACGCGAGCGTCACCGGAATCGACAGTAGGAAGCGAAGGGACACGAGCGCGCCCAGCCATTCCGGCTCGTGCTCGGGGTCGCCGGCGGCCTGCCGGATCGACACGCGGTCGAGCCCGAGGTCGCCGATGTAACCGAGGAGCTCGCTCACCGCGATGATCGTGCTCCACTGGCCGAAGCGATGCTCGCCGAGGCCCCGCACGATGACGACGGTGACCACGGCGCCGAGCACCATGTTCAGCACGCGTCCAACCAGCTGGACCGCGATGTCGGCTGTTACGCGTCTCCCGCCGAGAACGCCGGGCCCGCCAGGCACAGAAGCTTCCTCGTTCGCCGTCGAAATGCTCAGGCTGCCGCCCCGAGCTCCTCGGCGAGCGCCTGCTTCACGGCCTCCACCACGATCGCGATCTCCTTGCGCGAGAAGCCCGAGGACATCGGTAGCGCGCAGTGGCGATCTGCCGCCGCCTCCACCCGCTCGAGCGACAGCTCTCCGTAGGTGTTGCGGTAGTCGCTGAAGCGATGAATCGCCGGGTACCAGGTGGTCTGGACCCCCAGCGCCTGCAGGCGTTCCCGAAAGCGGTCGCGAGCCGGTCGGTCGGCGAGCAGCACCGGGAAGGCAAAGTGAGATGCCCGCTCCACGTCGGCGTCGTCCCACACGAACTCGAGCCCATCGAGTCCCGCAAGCTCGCGGCGGTAGGTGCGGGCGAGCTCACGGCGCGACTCGATGTCTCCGTCGAGCCGCTTGATTCGCGACAGCGCGAGCGCAGCGCGCGGCTCGTCGAGGCGGTAGTTGTAGCCCACATCCACCACGTCGTAGGTGTCCGCGTAGCCGCGGTGGCGGTCCCAGGTGACGCTGGTCATCGCGTGCGAGCGGAGAGAGCGGACCTTCGCCGCAAGCTCCTCGTTTGCCGAGGTCACCACGCCGCCCTCGCCGACGGGAAGCTGATTCTTGCTGAAGAGGCTGAAGCAGGCAAGGTCGCCCACCGTCCCGGTGCGGCGTCCGGACTCATCCACCACGGCGCCCACCGCCTGGGCGGCGTCCTCGATCAGGAGGAGCCCGCGCTCGTCACATAGCCGCCGCAGTTCGAGCACGCGAGCCGGGTAGCCGCAGAAGTGGACGGCCAGCACGGCCTTCGTGCGCGGGGTGATGCGCCGCTCCACGTCCTCGAGGTCGATGTTCATGTCATGCGGGCCGCCGATGTCGCACAACACCGGCGTCGCGCCCGTGTAGCGCACGGCGTTCGGCGTGGACACGAAGCTCATGCCGGCCACGATCGCCTCATCGCCCTCGCCAAGGCCTGCGGCAAGGCAGGACAGGTGGAGCGCCGCGGTGCAGCTCGACACGGCCACCGCGTGGGGCGAGCCGGCGAACGCGGCGAATTCTTCCTCGAATTGCTTGGTGCGCGGACCCATGGTGAGCCAGCCTGACTCGAGGCACTCGAGCACCGCCCGGACGTCATCCTCCGGGATCTTGAGGTCCGCGAGGGGAACGCGCCAGCTCATCGGAGCGAGTCCTCGATGCCCTCGATCACGCGCTGCTGGTCCTCGTCGGTGAGGTGCGCGAAGAGCGGAATCGTGACCTCCGTGCGCGCGGCCAGCTCCGTGTGGGGTAGCGAGACGTCCGCGTAGCGCTCACGGTATGCCGTGAACGTGTGCGTCGCGGGATAGAACACGCTCGTCTGAACGCCGTGACGCTCACGCAGCCGCGCGCGGAACTCCCGCTGGAAGTCGGGATCGTCGAGCAGGATCGGCATGACGTATCCGGACGCCACGGGCACATCCTCGTCACGGTACGGCAGCGTGATCCCCTCCAGTCCGCGCAGCGCGCTCCTGTACTGCATGATCAACTCCCGGCGACGGGCGATGTCGCCGTCGAGACGGCGCATCCGTGACATGAGCAGCGCGGAGCGCGGCTCGTCGAGCTTGTAGTTGTATCCGAGCGCCGTGACGTCGTAGGTGTTGGTGGCCTGGCTGTGCCGCGCCCACGTGCCCGACGTCATCCCGTACGAGCGGAGGGTGCGCGCCTGTGCAGCCACCTCGTCATCGTCGGTCACGAGCATCCCGCCCTCCCCCACCGACAGAACCTTGTTCGAGAAGAAGCTGAAGCAGCCGGCGAGCCCAAAGGTCCCGATCCCCTTTCCGCCAAGGGTCGCGCCCGGACCGTGTGCGGCATCCTCGATCAACGCGATGCCGCGCTCCTCGCAGAGCTGCAGCAGGCGATCCACCGGCGCGGGATAGCCCGCGAAGTGAACCGCGCAGATCGCCTTCGTCCGGTCCGTGAGCTTGCGCTCGACGTCATCGGGATCGATTCCCAGATCGTGCCTGCCGGGGATGTCCGCGAACACGGGTGTACCGCCGCAGTAGATCACCGCCGCGGCGGTGGCCGCGAACGTGAAGGCCGGGACGATCACCTCATCGCCGGGCCCGACCCCCGCGGCCAGGTAGGCGAGATGAAGCGCCGCCGTGCAGCTGGACACCGCCACGGCGTGGCGGCTGCCCACGTACTCCGCGAATGCGTGCTCGAACGCCTCCGTGCGGGGGCCCATCGTGAGCCAGCCGGACCGGAGCGTCTCCGCAACCGCGTCGAGATCCTCTTGCTCGATCCGGAGATCGAAGAAGGGGATCTCAGGGAATGTTTCGGTAGCTGCGGTCAAAGGGATCCTCGAAGGCGCCGGCAGAAAGGGCGTCGGCCACCTCTTGGATGCCGTCCGGGACGGTCATCGTAGTTTCGAAGCCAAGTACCTCACGGACCTTGTCGAAGCTGACCTTGTAGTCGCGAGGATCCTCGTCGCGGCGGACGAAGCTCACCTTGCCGGTATTGAGCCGCTTCTGGATCTCCTCGACGATGTCCAGCTTCCGGTAATTCTCGCCGGAGCGCCCGACGTTGAACACCTCGTGTGCCACCTTCTCCTCGGGAGCGTCGAGCGCCGTGCGCACCGCGCGTGCCGCGTCGCGCACGTGTACGTAGGGACGCCAGAACTGCTCCCCGAAGACCTCGAGCTCCCTGTCGGACCAGAGGTCCCGCGTGAACTCGTTCACGGTGAGGTCGAAGCGCATCCGCGGTGCCACGCCGTACACGGTCGCGAAACGCAGACACGTGGGCTTGAGGCCGTCAAAGTCCCCGTCCAGCATCGCCTTCTCGATACCAACCTTCTGCTCCGCGTACAGCGACACAGGCCGGAGCTCACCCTCCTCCGTGATCGGCACGGTTGGATCCGCCATGCGACCGTAGTTCGAGCAGGTGGACGCGAAGACGAGGCGCTTGATGCCGGCGGCCTTGGCATCCTCCACCAGCGCCTGGCTGCCGCCCACGTTCACCTCCTGCGACTCCTTTGGATCGAGCGCACACGCGGGATCGCCGACGATCGCGGCCAGATGCACGAGCTCGTCCGCGCCCTCGAGTGCGGCGCGGCGGCTCTCGCCGTCACGGATGTCGGCGCGAATCACCCGGGCGCCCTTCTCCTCGAGCGAGCGAGCAATGTGGTCCTGCTGATGGAGAAGCACGTCGAGCACGCGCACCTCCCGGCCGGAGCCCAGCAGCTCCTCAGTCGCTACTGCGCCTATATAGCCGGCGCCTCCGGTGATCACGGTCACACCGCTCATGCGGCCACCTCCTTGTCTACATCTACGTTCGGCGAGGCGTGGAGGGTCGCCCCAGGGCGTGGGTTCTGATGCGTACGAGTCATCTCAGGGAGATAGAGACGGACCTCTCCAACGGACGGGGAGAGGTCTCGACTCGATCGTACCCCGGATTTTTCGAAATGGGGCTTATTTGGCCGCTTCGGCCTTCAACGCGTAATAGCCCGGCTTGTGGGTCCCGTTTCCGCGCACGACGCCGTACCAGGTGCAGGAACCGAAATCGCGGTAGTTGAAGTAGAAGACGCCGGCGATGTAACCGGTGGTCCTCGCCCAGTCCATGAAGCCGGTGATGTTCGCCGCCTGATCGGCCTCCGACCACTGGAAGCTGTCTCCCGTGCTGCCGCACTGTGTGGCGGTCGGCCAGCCCACCTCCGTCACGTACACCGGCTTGCCGCTCACCGCGTGGGCGGTGTCAACGTTGGCTCGCGTTCCAAGGGCGGATTGGCTGCGGTTGGCGATGCCGCCGTAGGCGTGCAGGGTCACGGCATCCACATACTGGAGCGCGTTCGGCACGGCCGGCGAGTTACGCCACTCGTCGCACCAGTAGCGGTTCCAGTCCTGGTCCTCGCACGCGGCGAGGATCTGGGGCGCGGCCGAGCCATAGCGGGTGTGGAAGGCCTGCCACGTGGCCCTCAGGAGTCGCGCGTAGGCGTCGGCGTTGGCCTGCGAGTCCGCGTTCGGGCCCCACCATCTTGGCCAGTAGGGCTCGTTGAGCACCTGCACCCACGGGCATGCCGAGGTGGTGCAGCTCGCGGCGTAGAAGTTGAGCGCGTTGGTCACCCAGCTCGCGGCGTCGATCGCGCTCGCGCCCGACTGCGTGTACGGGCCGCTGAAGTCAACGAGGATCCTGGCTCCGGAGCTCGCGAAGCTGCGGAAGGTGCTGGAGCCCACGCTGCTGTCGAGCCGGACCGTGCTCACGGCGTTCCGTACGTCGGCCAGCCCCGCGGACCCGTAGTTGCCGGCGTTGAGGCCCACGATCATCGGCGAGGGGGCGGGAGCAGGCGCGATTCCGGCACCCTGCGGCGACGTGACCTGCGGCTTCTTCTTGGCGCGATGGCGCTTGCAGTGATGATGCTTCTTGCAGTGCTTGCAGCGATGGTGCTTCCTGCAGTGCCTGCGGTGCTTGCGGTGCTTCTTGCAGTGATGGTGACGCTTGCAGTGGTGGGACTTCTTGGTTGCAGCGCTAGCCGACGCACCCTCCATGAGGGTGATCGAGAGGCAGGCTACGAGCAGGAGAATGGCCGCGCGACCAGCACGGCGCCGGAGGGTTCTGGTGAGAGACATCGCTTCCTTACTTGTCTTCGGCCTTTCGGCGCAGCAGTTGAGCGCAGCCATAAAGGCCCCGCTGCATCCGCTTGGATCGCCCCTTCTTTCTGAACGCCTACGAGGTGAGCTGTCGGGCTCGCGCGAGAAAGATCGCGCTACGCCGCGCTATGGCGTGCGATTCGCCCCGTGGGCCTTTGCGGGCCCTGTGGTTCCCCCGTTCCCCGCCTCTGGCGACGGGGACTCGGCTGGTTGTGCACAGCAATAAAGCACACCTGCCAGACGACTGCGCCAGCGCCTCCCGCGACCGCCCGCCGGGCACGGGATACTCCACGGCCTCAATGCCCGATCTCGTGATCACCTCGTACACGCCCGCGCGGACCACGGGCCGCGGCGTGCGCACCTGCGGGATCATCCAGGCGCTGGCTCGGCTCGGCGACGTGGAGGTGGCATACGTGCCCTTCGGCGGCGGCTCACCCGCCTCCGACCTCGCCGCGGCTAAGAACGTCACGCTCCGCAGAGTGGATCCGTCACGGGGGCCACGGCGCCTCTTCACGGCTGGGTGGGCGCTGGCCCGAGGCGCGACGTTTGACTTCGCCAGGGCCGTTTCGCCCGAGGTCATGGCGGTGGCGCGAGATGCCGCCGCAGACGTCCGCGTGATCGCGGACGGCCCCACGGCGGCCGCGGCGCTCCTGCCCCTCGCGCGCCGCCGAAGTGCCGTCTATGTGGCTCACAACCTCGAGTCGTCGTTCCGCGGCACGCCCCGTCTGCGCAGCTTCGAGCGCCGCGTGCTCGGAGGGTTCGCCGAGTGCTGGATGGCCACCCACGCCGACATGGACTCGGCGCGGGCGCTCGCGGGCAGCGATCTGCGCCTGCGGCACGCCCCGAATGTGGTGGACGTGGCGTCCCTACCGGTGCCGGCCGCCCGGCCGGGCAGCGAGACGGCGCTGTTCGTCGGCGACTTCACCTACGCGCCCAACGCCGAGGGCCTCTCCTACCTCGTGGACGAAGTGATGCCTCGCGTCTGGCACACCCTTCCGGGAGCCTCCGTGAACGTGGTGGGCCGCGGCGTGGAGCGCGCTCCAGCGGACACGCGCATACGAATCCTCGGTTTCGTGGACGACCTGGACGCCGCATACGCCGCCGCCGATGCCGTGGTGGTCCCGCTCCTGACCGGCGGGGGCTCGCCGCTCAAGCTCGTGGAGGCGCTCGCACGCGGCATGCCCGTGGTGACCACCACGCACGCCGCGAACATGATCGAAGCCGGTCGGACGGGAGAGCACTTCCTCGCGGCCGGCGACGCCGACAGCTTTGCTGCGGCGCTCGTGTCTGCGCTCAGCGGCCAGGCGGCCGACCTGGGCACTCGTGCACGCGCGCTGGCTCAGGAGCACCTCTCGATCGAGTCCCTCGTTCGGGCGCTGAGCAGTACCGCAGACGAGCGATTCACCTGAAAACCGCCCGCATCGAGCGGGTTTTCATACATTCGTCGACGGCATGCCGCGGAGGTCTGCACGGCTCCTTCCGCCGTCCGATCCAAGGGTGAAGCCCGCCACCGACGGCGGGCACCAACCCTCCGGGCGGCCTCGGGCCTGAGCTTCCGGCCGTTGCCGCAAAGAGCGGCGACGGGCGTCGGCAGGGGTGAGGGGACCGTCCCGCACCGAAGGAGTCGTAAATGTTGTATGCCCGATCAGGAACGCGCGTCCGTGGCTGGAGACTCGCCATCCCCGTCGCAGCGTGCCTCTTGTCTCTCGTCCTCCCGGCCGCCTCGGCTAGCGCCCAGCCGCGCGGTCACGCAACCTCTGTCCAAACCTTCCAGGGGGCGAAGCAGGCTCGCGCGACCGCGCGCCGCGCGGTGCTCAAGGCCCGCCACGCGCTCAGGCGGTGCATGCGAACCCACCGCGCCAACCGCTGCGCTCACCAGCGCCGGGCCCTGAAGCATGCGCGCACCCGTCTTGTTCGTGCTCAGCACCGCCTGAGCGTGCTCTCGCAGCAGAGCATGAAGCCGGTGCCGGTGAGCAAGCAAAGCGACCCGCCCGCGGCGCAGCCCTCCACCGACGTCGTGGGTTTCGAGGCGGAGTCGATGACGATCCCCACGAACTCGGACACCCACGTCTTCTCGGACAGCCTCGCGAGCGCCAGCAAGGCACTCTCCTACCCCGCGAACGGCACCGTGACGAAGACGATCACGACCGGTAGTGCCTCGGCCCTGTCGGTCCGGGCGCGCGGCGACCAGTGCAAGGGCGCCCCGAACATGGTTGTCCAGGTGGATGGCAAGACGGCGATGTCGGTGGGCGTTTCCACCACGAGCTGGAGTAGCTACTCCGCGGCGTTCTCGCTCGCCGCCGGCTCCCACAAGTTCTCGATCGCCTACAACAACGACTACCTCGTGAAGGGCGTGTGCGATCGCAACCTGCGGGTGGACCGGATGTCCCTTCAGTCGACCACCACGAGCGGCAGCACAACCACCACCGGCACCACCACCGGCACGACGGGCACAACCGGCACCACCGGCACGACCGGGACGACCGGGACCACCGGCACCACGGGCACCACGGGCTCCACGGGCACCGGCACCACGCCGACGCCCACCCCGACCCCATCGCCCACCTCGATGATCGTCGGCCTCAACGGGGCGAGCTACGGCACCACCGGCGTCAGCGACGTGAAGAACGCGGTGGGTTACACGCGTCTCGACAGCAGCCTGTCCACGACCACCTTCGCGAACTACGAGAGCGCGGGTGTGAAGGTCGAGGTCGACTTCAGCGGCCCGTACAACAGCAGCGGCATCAGCGCGCTCAACCCGACCACGTGGGCGAGCAACGCGCTGAGCTGGTACGGCTCGAACTGCACCACGGACAGGTGCCCGTTCATTGAGGTGCTGAATGAGCCCTGGTGGCCCAAGTGGTGGGGCACGAACGCGAGCTCCCAGACGAACGCGGACGCGTATGCACGTCTGCTCCAGGCGACTTGGAACGCCTTCCACACGCGCTACGGAACCAGCGCGCCGAAGATCCTCGCGTCCTGCGAGAACCAGTCGTGGAACAACTACTGGTGCAACGAATGGCGTGGCTCGACCGCGGTGTCAAACCCGATGCAATACGTGGACGGAGTCACCGTGCACCCGTACGGCGGCACAAGCGATCGGACGCAGTCCGCGCTCGGCAGCCGGACCGAGGTGGCCACGGCGTATTCCACCAGCGGCAAGCCGGTCTACGTGACGGAGGTCGGCTGGCCGACCGCCACGCAATGCTCGAGCACTGGCGACAGCTTCCAGTGGTCCGAGACCGACCAGGCGACCAACATCACGGGCTTCCTCGACTGGGCACGCAGCACGGGGTACGTGGCCGCGGTGATGTACTTCAACTACCACGACTTCGGCTCGTGCGACTGGTATGGGGTCGTGAGGTCCGACGGCACGAAGAAGCCGGGGTACTACGCACTCCAGGCGGAGGCTGCGAAGTAGTTCGCCGGCGCGGACTCGCGTCCGTCAGCTGTAGTGCGCCCTTAATGACGGCCGCTACAGTCGGGCGATGCGAGTCCGCGCCCGTTTCCGCCGTGGCGGCGCGACGTGGGTTGCCGGCGGGGTCGCGGTAGCACTGCTCGCCGCGGGCTGCTCGCACGGCAGCGCGGAGACGGCCATCGCCAACCCGGGCTGTCCGCGTGTCTCGTACGCACCGTCCCCGGCGCGCGGCAGCCTGATCATCGGCCTGAATTCCGTGTGGAACAACGCGTGCAACCTCAACGCGATCAGAGCCGCGGGAGTTCGCATGGAGCGGCTGGAGCTTTCGTGGCCGCAGGTCGAGCCGTCTCCCGGGCACTGGCGCTGGGCGGTCTACGACAAGAAGATCCGGACGGCGGCGCGCCACGGCATCACGATCCTTCCGCTGATGATGGGCTCGCCGTCCTGGGCCGGCCCGGCGAACTCCGTCGCCGCACCACCGTCGGGCTTCGCCGAGTTCGTTGCGCGTGCCGCTCGGCGCTACGGGCCTGGTGGCAGCCTCTGGCGGGCACGGGCACGGGCGCGCGTCCCGTACCACCCGGCAACATGGTTTGAGATCTGGAACGAGCCGTACCTGGAGCAGTTCTCACCGGGCGGACCCCAGCCGGCCACGTACGCCAGGTTGTTCAAGGCCGCCGCGGTGAGCGGGCGCAACGCGAACCCGCGGACTCGCTATCTCATCGCCGCGGACACGAGCGGGCTGACGGTGTCCAAGAAGCCCTCCCCGTGGGTGGACCCGATGTACGCCGCCGTGCCCGACCTCAGCCGCTACATCGACGGCGTGGCGATTCATCCCTACGCCGCGCGCAGCCCAACGATCTTTACGCCGGGCAGTGAGAGCCGTTTCCAGTTCGACCGCATCCAGCAGCTGCACCAGATGTTCGCCGCCCACGGGGCGGCGAACAAGCCGTTCTGGATCACGGAGGTTGGCTGGTCAACCTGCCCGGGCAGTCCAGATGCCTGCGTATCCGAGGCGGACCAGGCGAAGTACATCGCGGAGGTGTTCGCTGCCGTCCGCGGGAAGTACTCGCAATGGGTAAAGGCGCTGTTCCTCTACAACTACCGCGACTCCCCGGCGGCGACGGACCCGACCGACAAGGAGCACTGGTTCGGGCTCATCCGTCGCAACGGCTCGCCCAAACCTGCATGGAACACGCTGCGGGCGCAATGAAGGTCACGCAGGGATCAAGCACTTTAGGTTCCGCGCCGATGTCCCCACTATCATGGCTACTCTTGCTGCTACCGGTCCAGAGCGCCGGGAGGCGACGGTGATGTACGACGAGATGCCTACTCCTCACGCAGCTCCAACCGTCTCCCCGTTCGAGCTGCTGGCCGTCATCTGGCGGCGCAAGCTGATCGTCGTGGTCGTCCTCATCCTCAGCATCGGCGCCGCGGTCGTGCTGTCGGTCCGCGAGCAGAAGCAGTACGCCGCCTCCTCGCAGCTCCTCTTCCGCGACCCCGGCTTCACCGCCGCACTCTTCGGCGGGAGCAATCTCTTCGAGCCGGGGGTGGATCCGAAGCGCGATCTGCAGACGAACGTGAACGTCGTGTCGTCTCGCAACGTGGCGCTGCAAGCCCAGAAGGAACTTCGTACAAACGAGTCGGTCTCGTCATTGCTCAGCTCGATCAGCGTCCAGCCGAGCACCGACTCGAACGTTGTGACCATCAAGGCCACCCGCACCTCGCCCACGAGCGCAGCGGCTGTGGCGAACGCGTTCGCCGACAGCTACATCACCTACCGCCGGAGCACCGACCGCGCGGCCGTGGTGAACGCCGAGAACCTCGTACAGCAGTCGCTGCAGACGACCACGGATCCGGCGGAGAGGACCAGGCTCACCGCCAGCCTCCGTCAGCTGAAGGAGCTCGAGGCGCTCCAGACCGGCAACGCCGAGGTGATCGCGCGTGCTCAGCCGAGCGGCCATGCGGTGTCGCCGCGACCGAAGCGCAACGTGATCCTGGCGGGGCTGCTCGGCCTTCTGCTCGGCTCGGCGCTCGCGCTCCTCGCCGAATTCGTGGATCGTCGCGTGAAGTCCGTCGAGGATTTCGAGCGCGCGTACCGCGGCTACACCGTGATCGCCACGGTGCCTCGATCCGCTCGACCGCCGCAGGAAACTCTGGAGCTGGGCGGCCCGGTGGGCGAGGGATACCGGATGCTTCGCGAGGGACTCCGCTTCCTCGACCCCGATGGACTTGCTCGCTGCTTCGTCATCGCGAGCGCGATGGAGAGCGAGGGCAAGAGCACCGTCGCGGTGAATCTCTGCAAGTCGCTCGCCGCGATCGGACAGCGGACCATCCTGATCGAAGCGGACATGCGCCGCCCAACGGCCGCGGAGATGCTCGGGATCAGCCCGGAGACGGTCGGCCTGTCGAACCTTCTGGTCACGCACGGCTCGCTCGACTCATACCTCGTCGACCCCTACGGCGACGGGAGCGTGCAGGTGCTGCCGGCCGGAACGCTCCCGCCAAACCCTGCTGACCTGCTCCGCTCGAGGCGCATGCCAGACGTGCTGGCCGCGGCGCGCGAGGCGGCTGACATCGTGGTCATCGACCCGCCGCCGCTCCTGCCCGTGGCAGACACACGGGTGATTCTCCAGTTCGACGAGATCGATGGCGTGATCGTGGTCGGTCGCGTTGGGGTCACTCGCCGCGACCTTGCCCAGGAGTCCCAGCGTGTGCTGGATCAGAGCGGGCGCCGAGTGTTCGGTGTGGTGATCGTGGGCAGCCCGATCAAGACGCGGAGCAGCTACTACGACACCCCCACGCCCACGCTCATTCCAACGCGCACGCCTGCCGCCGACGCCGCAGAGCACCAGTCGAACGGCGGCGGGGACCGCAGGCGCAGCCGGCTCGGGCAGACCCGGCGCTAGGCGAAGAACCCGCGGTCTGCGGCCGGCCGCATCACAGCAGGACGGCGATCGCGCATCCGCCCGAGCGCGCCGAGGCGCAGCGCGCGCGCCGACAGCGTTCCCGCCATCGCAAAGAGCATCAGGTCGAGCTGTGCCCAGTAGAAGCTGTCGTAGAAGAGCGTGACGACAGACACGCCGAGGATGCCCAGTGCGAGCGCGATGTCGGCGGGAGGTGCGGCCCCCGAGCGTAAGCTCGAGCCCAGAACGCGGAGCGCTATCGCGAGCGGCACAAGCGCGATCGCGAGACCGAGAAGCCCCAGATCGATGGCGATCGAGAGGTAGCCGTTATCGACGGCCTGGAGGTCCGTCTCCGCCCCGATCTGCGCCGCCGCATAACCCGGTTCCCCGGCGCCGAACACCGGCCGCTGGCGAATCTGGCTGCCGGCGAAGTTGAGGCTGAACTGGCGGTGTGTGACCGCCTGCGATTGCCCCACCTGCGAGTTGATACGAGTCTCGACGATGTGACGCAGGGAGCCGGTGGTGAGCACCACCGTCACCGCTACCACGACACCGAGCCCCACATAGAACATCAGCCGCATGTCACCTCGCCGTGCGAGCAGCAGCATCACGTACAGGACGATCATCAGCGTGGCGAGCCACGAGCTTCGCGACTGGCTGAGGATGAGCAGCGCGGCACCTGCCGCCCCCACCACGAACGTGAGCAGGCGCGATCGGCGCGTGGCGTACACGAGCGCCGCGGGGAGGACCGCGACCACGAGCGCTCCATAGGTGATCCCGTGACCGACGAACGCGCCGACGCGGTCACCCGGATCCATCGCGAAGGCCGCGGCCCCCATCACGGCGAGCAACACGAACGCCCAGAAGAACGCGTTTATCCAGCCGCGTGGATCGACAAAGCGGCGCGCGCACGCGAACGTGATGCCGCCCATCAGAAAGCCCACGGTGCCGCTCTGCACCATCGGCTTGATCCCGCCGACCGTCGAGTACACGATCACGATGTAGCCGAGCGACAGGATCATCAGGAGCAGGATGAGCTTGCTTGGCCTGCGGGGCCGGACCCCGCTGGCCAGCGACCACAGCCACGGAACGAGCGGCGCCGCGATCACCGCGAGGCAGAGGTAGAGCTGCCTGACGAGCGGCGGTGCCGCGGAGGAGCCCGTGAACGGATACCAGGGCGCCACCGCGACAATGGCGATGGCCCAGGGAAACGCAGCGTCCCCCAGGGCCGCGAGCGCAACCACGCAGAGCACTGCGAGGCACAGCAACAGGCTGATGGTGGGCTTGCGTGCCGCCAGAGCCCCCGCTACGGGCCCTACCAGTACGGCGCCGGCAATCAGCGCGGCGCGAGAGCCGAGACGCGCGGTCATTCCTCGCAACAGGATAGAAGTGGAACAGGCGCTTAAGAAGCGTTTCCGCGACTCGCTTCTATCGCGGCGGTCACTCTCCTCTTCGTTGCGGCAGGGAGCTCGCCAGGCGGCACGCGCCCATAGCGGCCCTGCAGCGACTGCGGCATCAGAGATATGAGAATCCGCGCGGCCACTCCATCGACGAGCAACGCGTCTGCCTGCCCGCGCAGCTGGCGCTCCGCCTCGAGTGCTCGAGCGAGGAGAAACGGGCCGAAGCGCGATAACCGCCGCGACCTCACCGCGCCGTGAGCGGGGGGCGCGTTGGTGACCAGTGCGACGTCGATCCCAGCTGCGGCCGCCTGCTCGAGCCAGCGCTCCGTGCGCTCCGCCGCTCGCCTGCCGCTTGCCAACCCGATCGCCACCGGCGTCCCCCACCCCGTTGGTCGCCCCGTGGCGAAGTGGCCGGACTCGCCCCCACCCCGTGGCGCGCGCAGGGAGCGGCGGATCCAGACGAACGCATCGCTCACGCACTCGAGCGCGATTCGAGCAAGGCCGCGTGCGCCGTCGCGCCACCCGCCATCGACCACCGCGCGGTAGGTGAACTTCACCGCCGGCCTCGCGATCACTCCGACGATCACCGCCGCAGGGGAGCTCGGAGCCGACAGCACGGACGCCTCGAGCCGCGCGTAGTTCCACATGTCGCGCACGGCTTCCCGCGGGGAGCCAGCCAGCTCGTGGGACATCTCGCCCTCAAACGGCCAGACCGGGCCGGTGGGCCAGATTCCCTCATGCACGGTCCGGGACTCGTCGTGACGGTAGGCGCCCCGGCGGAAGAGGCGCGTGCGGTAGTTCGGATATTTCATCGACTGCCGAAGCTCGGCGCCGAGGAAGTGATGGAACTGAGGGAAGGCCCCGATGTCATAGCCCCGCGGTGGGTCGTCGAGAAAGCGCCGGATCTCCCGCTGGAGGTCGGGCAGGATGCGCTCGTCGGCATCCAGCTCGAGCACCCAGTCGGAGGTGGCGTGATCCAGCGCCACGTTGCGTTGCGCGCCGTAGCCCGGCCACGGGTTCTCGATCACGCGTGCGCCCGCGGCGCGGGCGATCTCCACGGTCCGGTCGGTGGAGCCGCTGTCCACGACGACGATCTCATCGCAGAACGCGACGGAGCCCAGAGCGCCAGGAAGTCGCTCCTCCTCGTCCCGCACGATGAGGCAGGCTGTGACGGTCTCTCGCAATGCGGGCTGCAGTATGACCGCCGTCGCTGGACGGAAAAACTCGTGTGTGCAGGGGTGGCCAGATCCTGCCGATAATGGGTTAATAGGGATATCTGTCCCAGCCACGGGTAAAAAAGCCCGGAGTGGATCTCGCCATGTCTGCCGGACTCGTTCACGACTACTTGCTCGTAATGCGCGGCGCCGAGCGCACGTTCGCCGCGATGGCGGACTGCTGGCCTGACGCGCCGGTGTACACGCTGTTGTACGACAGCGAGGAGTGCGGCGCGAGCTTTGACGGCCGGGACGTCCACACGTCCTATCTCCAGCACCTTCGGCCCGGGCAGCGGGGCTTCCGCCGGCTTCTGCCGCTCTTTCCCGCCGCGGCGGAGCGCCTGCCGGTGCAGCAGCACGACCTGATCATCTCGAGCAGCAGCGCATTCGCCCACGGTGTCACGCCGGCGCCGGGCGCGACTCACGTCTGCTACTGCCACTCCCCCTTCCGCTACGTCTGGCACGAGGAGCAGCGCGCGCTCGATGAGGCGCCGCGCGTCCTGCGCCCATTCCTGCCACCGCTGCTTCGGCGCCTGCGCAACTGGGACGTCCGGGCCTCAACCCGCGTGACCCACTTCATCGCGAACTCGGAGATCACTCGCGAACGCATCGAGCGCTTCTGGGGACGCGACAGCGTGGTGATCCACCCGCCTGTTGACGTCCGCCGGTTCGCGATAGACGAGCCCGAGGGCTATCTGCTCGTGGTATGCGAGCTCGTGCGCCACAAGCGCGTGGAGCGCGCCCTCGACGCCGCCCGGCGGGCCGGCCGCCGCATGAAGGTCGTCGGCAGCGGCCCCGACCGCGAGCGGCTCGAGCGCCTCTACGGCGGCTACGCCGAGTTCCTCGGGCGCCTGAGCGATGACGAGCTCACGCGCGTCTACTCCCGTGCGGATGCTCTCGTGGTGCCGAACGTCGAGGAGTTCGGCATCGCCGCCGTCGAGGCCATGGCGGCGGGGCGGCCCGTGGTGGGCCTCGATGCGGGAGGCACGCGCGAGACCGTGATCGACGGCGAGACCGGCGTGCTCGTGCCGCCGGACGATGCCGGCGACGCGCTGGCGGAGGCGCTTGCGGAAACCGACTTTCAGCGATTCTCGCCGGACCGGATCCGCGCACACGCGATGGGCTTCTCCACGAGATCGTTCATGGAGCGGCTCTCGGCCTACGTCGAGGAGCTCACGGGGCTCGAGTCGCGGATGCTGCCGAACGAGCCGACCGGAAGCGGCGGCTACGCGGTGGGCGTGACCCGGTAAGCGTCGAAGACGCTCTCGATGTTCCGCAGCCGCGAGACGCACGTCTTCAGCGCCTGCGTGTCCCCCACCTCCACCACGAACCGGTTCTTCACCATCGGGTGAACCACGGTGCAGCGCGCCTCGAGGATGTTGATGCCGCTCTCGGCGAACGTGCGTGAGAGATCCTCGAGCAGGCGGTGGCGGTCCCACGCGTCCACCTCGAGCTCCACCCGGAACGACGTGGCACCGGTGCCCTCCCAGGACACCTTGGTGAAGCGCTCCGGGCTCTTCATCAGGGCGCGAGCGTTCGGGCAGTGCTGGTGGTGGATCGTGATGCCGCGGCCGAGTGAGATGTAGCCCACGATCGGATCGCCGGGCACGGGGCGGCAGCACTTGGCGAGGCGGAGCGGAACGTCGTCGATCCCCTCAACCTTGATGCCGTAGCTGGACGACGCCGCCGTGGGCTTCGGCTTCTCGCGCTTGGCGAGCAGCTCGTCGGCCGGGCCCTCCTGCTCGAGCGCGGCCTCGCCCTGCTTGAGCCGCTGCATCAGCTTGTTGGTGACGACCTTCGCGGAGATCTTCGCCTGGCCGAGCGCGATGTAGAACTCGTCGCCCTTCTTGAAGCCCATCTCGCGGATCACGTCCGCGAGCAGCGGCGAGCCCGCCATCTTCTGCGGGGGCAGGCCGGCGCGCTTGAGGTTCTCCTGCAGGATGTCGCGCCCGGCGCGCTCCGAGTCCTCGCGCCGCTCGCGCTTGAACCAGGCGCGGATCTTCGACTGCGCGCGGGCGGTCTTCGCGAGCGACAGCCAGTCGCGTGACGGGCCGCGCTCCTGCTTGGAGGTGAGCACCTCGCAGATGTCGCCCGACTGCAGCTCGTAGTGCAGCGGCACGATCTTGCCGTTCACCTTCGCTCCCACGCAGCGGTGGCCGACGTCGGTGTGAACCGCGTACGCGAAGTCGAGCGGCGTGGCGCCGGCGGCGAGCGACTTCACCTCGCCCTTCGGCGTGAACACGAACACCTCGTCCTCGAAGAGGTCGACCTTCAGGCCCTCCACGAACTCCTGCGGGTCCTTCAGCTCGCGCTGCCAGTCGAGCAGGTGCTTGAGCCATTCCACCTTGTCGGTGGCGCCGCTCGGACCCGCCGCCTTGTCGTCGCCCCTATACCCGCCGTCCTTATAGATCCAGTGCGCCGCGATCCCGTACTCCGCGGTGTCGTGCATCTCGCGCGTGCGGATCTGGATCTCGAGCGGGCGCCCCTCCGGCCCGATCACGGTCGTGTGAAGCGCCTGGTACATGTTGAACTTGGGCATCGCCACGAAGTCCTTGAAGCGCCCCGGCAGCGGCTTCCACAGCGAGTGGATCACCCCGATCGCTCCGTAGCAGTCCTTCACCGAGTCCACGAGCACGCGCATGGCCGTGAGGTCGTAGATCTCGTTGAACTCGCGCCCCTTCTTCGTCATCTTCGAGTAGATCGAGTAGAAGTGCTTCGCGCGGCCTGAGATCTCGGCGTGGATCCCCACCGCCTGGAGCTCCTTCTGCAGGTACTGGCCCGCGCGCGCGACGTAGCCCTCACGCTCCTCGCGCTGCTGGTTCACCAGCGCCTTGATCTCCTTGTACTTGCGCGGATGCAGCGTTGCGAACGCGAGGTCCTCGAGCTCCCATTTGATCGCGTGGATGCCGAGCCTGTGCGCGAGCGGCGCGAAGATCTCGAGCGTCTCCTTCGCCTTCTCCTGCTGCTTCTGCTTCGGCATGGGGCCGAGCGTGCGCATGTTGTGCAGGCGGTCCGCGAGCTTGATGAGGATCACCCGCACGTCCGCGGACATCGCGACGATCATCTTGCGGTAGTTCTCCGCCTGGCGCTCGTCGCGGCTCTGGAAGGTGATGCCGGTGAGCTTCGTGACCCCGTCCACCAGCGTTGCGATCTCGTCGCCGAACTCCTCGCGCACCTCGTCGAGGGAGGCGCTCGTGTCCTCCACGGTGTCGTGCAGCAGCGCGGCGCAGAGCGTCTCGGTGTCGAGCCGCATGCCGGCGCAGATCTTCGCCACGCCCACGGGATGGATGATGAAGTCCTCGCCGGAGCGCCTCAGCTGGTCCGCGTGGTGCTCGCAGGCAAACACGAAGGCGCGCTCCACGGCGTCGCGGTCGATCTCGAGCGCGGCGTCCCCGGAGTGCTCCTCTATCACCGCCAGCAGGTCGCCGAGCAGACCGCGCTCGAAGTCCGTGACGTCGGCGGACACGGCGGCCGGCGCATGCGGGCCCGCGCTGTCCACCGGCTTGTGGTCGAAGTCGACCGCCGCGCGTGCGCCGTCGCGCCTCTTGCCGTTGCCGGAGCCCTTGCGCTGGGCGCCCGGCTTGGCGGGCGCCTTGGTCTGCTCCTTGGTGGCGGCAGGCTTGGCGGCGGTCTTCCGGCGCTGGGCTGCGCTCGGCTGTGCAGGGGTGTTGGACGACTTCGCCATCTGCAACCGAGTTTAGAGCGGGTGAGGGACGCGCGGAGACGCCCCAGCGAGGGTCAGACCCGTCGCCGGAAGGCGACCCGCGGCCGTGGAGGGCCGCCGTGCCCGGCCACGGAGCGATACGTGTGGATCCTGCGGCCGCAGCTCGGCGCCGGACTGGCGCGCAGGCTCTCCGGGAAGGCGAACGAGGGCAGACGGTGCGCGCGCCGCTGATTGAGTCTCACGGCCACGAACGCGGTGAGAAAGAGCGCCGCCGGGATGCCGGCGGTCCAGACCAGCAAGAGAGTGAGCCACAGGGTCATGCGTGCTCCGCCTTTCGACTGGTGGTGTACCAGCTAGGTGCATGATGCGGTACGCACATGACGGAACTCGGGTACACCTTTCCCGCTCTCTCGGTGAAAATCCTGCCCGCTGCAGGCGTTTCGGCGCGCCAGTGTTCAGCCATCGCGTAGCTCCACGAGGCCGCCGAGCACGCCGACGTACGCAGTTCCGTCCGGGGCCAGCGTGACGGGCGCGTAGTTGTTGTTGAAGCCGAGCCCCTCCCCCGCCAGGCGCTTGTACACCGTGTGGCCGTTGCGGAAGTCGAGCGTGGTGAGGTACCAGGCGTCCTTGCCGTCCGTACGCGGCTCCTTCGTGTAGGTGTAGACCAGCCCGGCAGCCAGCGACACCTTCGGCACCACCGAGGGCGCGTGCTCGTCGCTGTGCCACACGGTGTGGCAGCCGCTGCCGTCCGCGGCGATATCCACCCGCTCGAGCCCGCCGGTGGTGCTGCCGCCGTTCTCTGTGGCGAGAGGGCTGCTGTAGCCGTAGTTGTTCTCCGCCACCAGCGCGTTGCCGGCGGCCACGAGCGACTGGTCGGTGTCGCTCGCACCCTTCTGGAACACGGGCTGCGTGCAGACGGGCGAGCCGTCGGCGCGTCGGTAGACCACCACATCGATCGGGTCCGCGTTGTCGGTGATCGCGACGTACGGGCCTGTGACCGTGGGCGTGGTTCCCGATCCCACCTCGGTCTGCCCGGGCTTGCTCGTGCCGTCGTTCGCGTAGGTCTCGCGCCAGCTCACCTGGGGGCCGCCGCTCGTGGCCTCGAAGCGGTACATCGCGGCGTCCGTGACCACGTACACGCCGCCCGTCTCGTCGGTGGCGAAGGAGTTGCCGATCGTCTCGCCAGTGTCGAGCGAGTGCACCGCGCCGGAATCGGGGTCCACGTAGCCCACCACGCCCTTGGCCGTGACGAACCAGATGCGCCCGGACCAATCGGGCAGCGCCGACTCGATCTTGTCGGTGGGCTGCAGGGCCGCTCCGAGGTCGTAGTCGCGGTCGAGCGCGAAGCCGCCGCTGGTCTCGCGCACGATCCAGATCTGGCCCGTGGTGGTGGGGATCACGGCGCGGTCCTGATTGTCGAGGTAGAAGTAGCCGCCGCCCGAGAAGTCCGTGAACGGGCTGCCTCCGCTCGGCATGCGCGGCGGCAGCGGGAACACGGCAAGCGTGTCGAGCGTGTGCGGGTCCATCAGCTGCAGCTGCGGACCGTCGATCCCCACGCACACGGTCACGATCCGGCCGCGCGAGTCGAACGCCGTGGATGCGCACTCGCGCGCGAGGAACGTGGAGGTGCGCTGCATCTTCTGGCCGAGAGGACCCGAGCCGGTGTAGCTGTCGGTCATGTATGCGTCGTCGTGCAGGTTGCTCCGGCCGTTCGGCGCCATGTAGGGGTTCTGCGGCACCGCGGTGCCGCTCACCGGATGCGGCTTGGCGGCGTGGCCGATGAACACGGGGAGCGTGGAGGCGTCGGGTCCCTCGGGGATCGGTACGGCCCCTTGCGCCGGGCTGACCGAGAGCGCCAGCGCGCAACCCGCCGCTGCGAGCGCGAGCGCGAGCGTCCGTGTCCGCGGTTTGAGCGTCCCCACCAGCATTGATCCCCTGCGCGCAAATGTTCCCAGAAGGTGTGCGCCATACGCGCCGCCGGCGCATCTTGGCGCCGCCGTTGCTCGCCGTTCGGAGGTATCAGCGGCGCGACGCCGAGCCGCAGCCGGGTGTCACCACCTAAGCATGAAATACGCGCGCTACAGCTGACACCCGGGCGAAAACTACGCCGCGACCATGCTCCGGCGGGCCGGCATCGCGGCCGACAGGTACGCGCGAGCCTCCCGCAATTGCTGCTGGCAGCGCCGATAGGTCGAAGCCGTCTCGAGGTCAGCACGAACCCCTTCGAGCAGGGTGCAACTGCGGTCCGCGTACGTTGCCAGGCCCAGCTCCACGAGCACCGCCAGCAGCCGGCGGCAGAGCACGGGCGAACGCGGATAGCGGCCGTGGCCACAGAGGAGGGCGCGCAACTGCTCGCCCTCGGCACCGCCGCTCTCGCGAAGCGCGCGGTAGATCGCTGTGAGCGGTGGGCGCAGGTCGAGCTCCGCCTGCGCCAGAGCGAGTGCGAACGCCACCTCGGGCTCACCCCAGGCGAGGTGCGCGAACCCGCCGCCCGGCAACGCTGCCAGCAGAGCCTCGCCGGCGACGTGCGGCGGCGGATCGAGCGCCACGACGTGCGCGAACTTCGTGCCGATCTCGGGCCGCGCTGCGAGCCCATCCCACGACACGAGCGGCGCCACGCGGGCGCCCAGCACCTGCGCGAGGACGTCTCGCCTCCGCGCCACGTCCGCGCACACCACGAGCACCGGCTCGCCGCTCGACACGAGATCGCCCGCCACGCCCGCGAACCCCTCCCCGCGGCGGTCGCACACCTCCCTCGACGCGGGACCAGGCTCGAGTGCGCTCCAGGGCTCCGCGCCGGCATCCAGCGCGGCCCAGAACTCGCCGCGCTCCTCCAGCACCTCGCACTCTCCGTGATCGATCCGGCAGAGCGCCCGCAGCACCACCCGCGGCTCAATCGTCCCGTTCCAGCGATTGAGCTCCAGCCGGAGCGCCACATCGCGCGGCTCCTCCCCGCACGCCGCGATCCCGGACACCGCCGTGCGGAACGCCACTCCACGCGCGCGGATGCCACCGCTCGACAGCGTGAAGCGGCAGTGCTGACCCTCGTCGCCCATCGAGCGGGCGTCGCCCACACGGGCGGCGGGCACGAGCAGAGTGGGCTCCGGATTGCCCATCCCGAACGGCTCGAGGCGGCGGAGCTCCTCGGCGAGCCCGAGCCCGAGAGCGGTTCCCGGCACGAGCGCATCCACCCTCTCCTCGGGAATCAGGTCGTAGGGCGTGAGCGAGGCCGCCGCGTGGCGCACGAACGCGCGACGGAGCGCATCCACCCCATCCGTCGGCACCTCGAAGCCAGCGGCCGCGCGATGTCCGCCGAAGCGGGTGAGGTGCTCGGAGCACGCGGCGAGCCCCGCATGCAGGTCGTACGCGCCGATGCTGCGGCCGGAACCACGTCCCGCCTCGCCGTCGAGCGAGATCATCAGGGTGGGCCGGTGGTGGCGCTCCACGATCCGCGAAGCCACGATGCCGATCACGCCGGGGTGCCATCCCTCGCCCGCGAGCACATACGCCGGCTGGCCGTCATGACGCGCGCGCTCGGCCTCGGCGGCGAACATGATGCGCGTCTCCGTGTCCTGGCGCTCGCGGTTGAGCAGGTCGAGCTCGTCCGCAACCTGAGCCGCCCGCGCTTCGTCTTCCGTGAGCAGCAGCTCGAGCCCGGCGTCCGCCCGCTGCAGGCGTCCGGCCGCGTTGATGCGCGGCGCCAGGCGGAACGCGAGCGCCCGCGCATCCACCTCGCCCGGATCGAGCGCCGCGATCTTCATCAACGCGCGAAGCCCCGCCTTGCGGGTGCGGGCCATCGCCTCGAGCCCCTCACGCACGAGGCGCCGGTTCTCACCGCGGAGCGGCACCAGGTCCGCCACGGTGGCGAGGGCGACGATGTCGATGTCCTCCGCAGCCGGCGCCGGATCCTCGCCGGCGCTGACGTACAGCGCCTCCGCGAGCTTGTGCGCGACGCCCGCCGCACATAGGTCCGGGAACGGATAGCCGCCGAGCGCGGGATGCACGATCGGGCAGTCCGGGAGGCGCTCCCCCGGCCGGTGATGGTCCGTGACCACCACCTCGAGGCCGAGTGCCCGCGCGAGGTCGACCTCAGCCGCCGCGGTTATCGCGCAGTCAACCGTGACGAGCAGCCCGGCGCCCTCGGAGGCGAGCCGCTCGACCGTGCGGAGAGACAGCCCATAGCCATCGTCCATGCGGCTTGGCAGGTGCCACGACACGCGAGCGCCGAGCCGCCGCAGGGCACGCACCAGCACCGCTGTGGAGGCGACGCCATCCACGTCGTAGTCGCCATGCACCACGATTGGCGACCCGCGGGCCACGTGCGCGAGGATCTTGTCGCACGCGCTTCGCATCTGACCGAGCAGGAACGGATCGTGGCGCTCACTGCCTTCGAGGAACCGCCGTGCCTCGGCTGGAGTGTGGTGGCCGCGCCGCACCAGCACCGACGCGACGGTCCTCGACAGGCCCAGCTCAGCAGCGATCGCATCCGCGGAAGCGAACGAATAGGGCGCAGCGGACCAACGCGCGGCATCGGCGAGCATGCGCGTGATTGTCGACACACATACGGACAGAACGTTTGCGCCGGGGATCCGAGTCGTGGTATTCGTAGTAGCGCAAGCGCGCCAGCTTTGGTCCCTTCAGTCACAGTCACCGCCCCCGCCCTGCCGTACGTCCCGTCCGCCGACCGCGCGGGTCCAGCCGCACGCGGGCTGCTCATCGTGAACGCGGACGATTGGGGCGGCTATCCCGAGATGACCGACGCCGCGCATCGCTGCTTCCAGGCCGGCGCGGTGACCAGCGCCACCGCGATGGTCTACATGCGGGACTCGGAGCGAGCGGCGGACATCGCGCTCTACTGCGGAATCCCGATCGGCCTGCATCTGAACCTCACGCGTCCGTTCAGCGATCCCGCCACGCCGCCCGATGTGCGCAGCCGCCAACACGAGCTCAGCGCGCGGTTCCGTCGGCGCCAGCTCCGGCGCTGGACCTACGACCCCCGCCTGCGAGGTCTCTTCGAGCACGTGATCTTCGATCAGCTCGAGCGCTTTCACGAGCTCTACGGACGCCCGCCGGATCACATCGACGGGCACGAGCACGCGCATCTCGCCTTCAACGTGATCTTCAGCAGGGCCCTCGAGAAGGGAACGGCGTTCCGCGGCGGCGGCCCGGTCGGTGGCAGCCTCGCGCGCCAGGTGCGCCGCATGATCCTCAGGCAGCGTTTCCGGACCCCGGACCTCCTGCTGGCGTTCGAGTGCCTGCTGAGGCGCTGGGACAGCATCTCAGTCGACCTGTCGATCGCGCGCCATTCCGTGCTCGAGGTGTCGAGTCACCCAGGGTGGACCGACTCCTATGCCCGCCTGATGTCGCCCGAATGGGCCGACGCGCTTGCCGGGCACCGCCTCGGCTCATTCGCGGACCTTGCCGCGCCAAACGACGCCCCCGCGACGGAACTCGTCTAGTCCAGCGCCGGCCGCTGCGGCTCCACGCGATCCCCGTACAGGTAGCAGGCGGCCAGAGCCAGCGCCGCTCCCGGTATCGCCTCGAGCGCCTGGGCGATGTGCGTGGCGTGCTTGGCCGGCACGCTGAAGCCGTTGATGATCAACGCGACGAGCACGGCGCCGATGACCGCGCACACGAGCGCGCCCACGATCCCGCCCCAGAAGCGGTCCGGCAGGAAGATCGCGAAGTGCCAGATCGCGATTCCCATCATCACCCAGACGAGCATGCTCATCGGCGACCGTGCCTCTTGCGCCGACGCTGCTGTTGCTGCTTCTTCGGCCGTGGCTGGTTGGGTCCGGCCGTGCTGGAGGTGGAGGACGAGCGGCCGTCCCCACCGTCGGCGCCGTCGGCGCCGTCGCCGCTGGGCGCGCCATCGGTTCCGTTGGCCGTCGGCGGCTCCTCGATCTCCTCGGGCTCCGGCGCCTGCGGAGCGGGTGGCTCCTCCACCGCCGTGCCGGCGGCGGGCGCCGCGCCACCGCTCGGCCCGTTACCGCGCACCGGCCGCGCCGACGGCCGCCCAGCCCGCCCCAGCCGCTGACGCTGCTCGGGACCGCGGCGCGCGGGCGTGGCCGCGACCTCGCCCTCCTGCTCGCCGAAGGTCCCCGGCGCGTACGCGGGCACCACGCCGCCGAAGTCCTCGAGCGCGAGCTGCCGCCTGCGCACGTACACCGGCTCGCGCTCCTTCCAGTGCGTGAGCACGGGGCTGGCGATGAAGATCGACGAGTACGCGCCGGAGATCACGCCCACGAGCAGCGCGAAGCCGAAGTCCTTCAGCGTCTGCCCGCCGAACGCGAGCAGCGCGATGATCGGCAGCAGCGTCGAGAGGCTTGTGGCCAGCGACCGTGTAAGCACCTCGGCCATCGAGCGGTTCACGATCTGGGAGAACGTGGCCCGCGGCATGCGCGGCACGTTCTCGCGTATTCGGTCGAACACGATGATCGTGTCGTAGAGCGAATAACCGAGGATCGTCAACAGGGCCGCCACGGTGTCCGCCGTGACCTCGCGCTGGAAGAGCGCGTACACGCCCGCGGTGATGAAGAGGTCGTGCGCGAGCGAGATCAGCACGGGCACCGCGAACTTGAACTCGAATCTCAGCCCGATATAGAGCGAGATCAGGACGAGCGATGCGATGATCGCGATCAGGGCGGTCTTCGCGATCTGGGCGCCGAAGGTCGGTCCCACGGAGTCGGCCGAGAAGTTCGCCCGCACCACGCCGAACTTCTGATCGAGCGCGTTCTCGACCTTGTTCACCTGGTTCGGCGGCAGCTTCTTCACCGTGATCTGGAAGACGTGTTGCCCGAGCTGCTTGTCCTGGACCTGCTGGATCTTCGCGTCTCCGTAGCCAAGCGGCGCGATGGCGTTGCGGACCGCGGTGACGTTGGCCGGCCGCTCTACGGGGGTGGTGATGCGGGTGCCCGACTCGAAGTCGATTCCGAAGTTCACGCCGAGGCCGGCGATCGCGAGGGCGCCGGCGCAGATGATCACGCCCGACATCGCGAAGAACCACTTGGACTTGCCCATGAAGTCGAAGTGCCAGCGGATCCGCTCCTTGCCGGCCGCCAGGGCGTGCTTGTTGCGCAGAATCCGCGTGCGCGAGAGGGAACCCAGGAGCGCCGAGGTGAACAGCACCGCCGTGAAGAGCGAGACGAGCGTGCCGACCAGCAGCGTGAACGCGAAGCCCTTCACCGAGCTCGTGGCGAGCATGAAGAGGATGAAGGCCACGCCGATCGTGACGACGTTCGCGTCGATGATCGCCTTGAGCGCCTTGCCGTAGCCCTGGGAGATGGCGCGCGGGATGGACGCGCCGCCACGTACCTCTTCCTTTATTCGCTCGAAGATGACGATGTTGGCGTCCGCCGCCACGCCGAGCGTGAGGATCATGCCCGCGATGCCCGGCAGCGTGAGCGTGATCGGGATGAGCTTGATGAGCGCGTAGAGCAGGATCGCGTAGACCAGGAGTCCGAGCGCGGCCACCACCCCGAGCACGCGGTAGAAGCTGAGCAGGAAGATCAGCGTGAGCGCGAGGCCCACCGCGCCCGCGACCAGGCCCTGGTGGAGCGCCTGCTTGCCGAGCGTGGAGGACACCTGCGTCTTCGAGATCAGCTTGAGGTTGATCGGCAGGGCGCCGATACGCAGGTTCTGCGCGAGGTCGTTCGCCTCCTGGATCGAGCCGATGTGGTCGATCTCCGCTCCGGTGCGGCCGTCGATGCCGTCCGGGTTGTCGCGGAAGTCCACCGTGGCGAGCGACACGATCTGGTTGTCGAGCGTGATCGCGAAGCGCTGATCCGCGTTCGCGGGCGGGGTGCCGGGCGGCAGTAGCTGAGCCGCGCCGCGCTGCGCGATCCGCTTGGTGGTTGCCGCGAACTGGCGGCGGCCGAAGCCGCTGAAGTTGAAGGTGACGTTGGGGGCGCCGGACTGGTCGGTCTGCTGCTTGGGATTGCGGATGTCCGAGCCTGAGAGCGCCGAGTCGTCCTCGAGGACGAAGTAGCCGGGCGGCGGGGTGCCGGGCTTGGCGCCCTGGGTGGCCTGCGCGCCGATGATCACCACGCCCTTCGGCACCTTCAGCACCTGGCTGCCCTGGGGCGGGCCGGCCGTGCCGAGCGCCTGCAGCTCCGCGCGGCACTGGGTGTTCTTGATCACAGGCCGCGGCGCCGGCTTCGGGCCCGCCCTGTTCAGCTTGTTCGTGTAGTCGGAGAGCAGCTCCTGGCAGCTCGACGCCGGCTCCCCGCCCTGTAGCGGCCGCGGCTTCTGACCCTTGCCCGCCGCCGGACCGAAGAGGTAGTACTTGTCGCCCGAGGTGTCGTTCTTGTTGTCGTAGTACTGCTGGATCTGCTGCTGGTTCCCGTTGAAGCGCTTCACCACCGCCGGGTCGGGGCCGCCCGCGGGAACGTCGGTGGGCTCGGCGCGCGGCTTCGACTGAGAGCCGCGCAGCACCGCGTCGTAGAGGTTGAAGATCGGGCTGCTCGGCGCGTTGTTGGTGGCCGCGGTGTTCGGGTCCACCAGCTTGTTGGGCCCCTCGTAGATGTTGGGCTCCCAGTCGTAGAACTGGAGCTGGGCCGTGCTTCCCACCTGCTGCTCCGCGCGTGCGACGTTCTTCACGTCCGGCAACCCGATCGAGATCTGGTTGTCCGCCGAGCGCTGGATCTCTGGCTCGGACACACCGAGAGCGTCGGTGCGCTTGCGGATCGTGGAGATCGCGTTGTCGATCGCCTCGGGCGTGACCTTGGGCACCTGCGGCGTAGGCTCGCCCTGGTAGATGAGCTGCACGCCTCCCTTGAGGTCGAGCCCGAGCCGCGTGGGCTTGCTGAGGATCACGAGCCCGGACAGGAGGATGAGCGCCACCACTACGAGCAGCACGAAAGCGTTGCGCCGGGCGCTCGTCATCGACTCAGGACTTGGGGGTGAGGACGAGCAGCAGGCCGCCGTCCTCGTCGTAGGCAGGGAAGATGTCCGCGGTGGCGGGCTCGGGGCGGTCGCCCTCCGCGTGCACGGTCACGGGCTTGTCGAGCACCCGCACGCCCCACTCGAGGGCGGTGCCGATGTGGTCGTCGCCGTTCTGGAAGGTGAGCCCGAGCACGTCGCGCACCGGCTGGCCGACCGCTTCGGTCTCGCCCAGGCCGGTGAGCTCGCGGACCCCGCGGCCAAAGCCGATCACGCGGGCCTCCTGATCGCAGATCACGAACGCGGCGTTGGGCGCCGGGTAGTAGTCGTCGAGCAGCTCGAAGAGGAAGCCGAAGCCACACTTGGAGCAGCCCTTCGCGCGAGTGGTGAAGCCTGCGGTGCGCTCCCCCGAAAGCGTGCGATTACCGCAGTTGGGACAGATGAAATGAGGCATGTGTTCCTGTCGAAGAGTAGGCGCTCCCCTGCGCCGAACGGACTCCCCAGCTTAGCCTTAGCAGTTCCTTAGCCGCCGAGTCCGCCGAAGATCGAAAATGCGCTGAGCCTCGGATTGTCGGCCACCACCTGGCCATAGGAGGCCTCCACGGCGATCTTCGCGTCCGCGGGCGCCTCCTGACGGAGCCGATCCGCCAGCGTGTTCCCGTCGTCCTCGCTCGGCACCGGGATCACCAGGAAGCGCCAGCGCCTCAGCGGATTCATGCCCTCCGCCTCGAGCTTGTCGGCGAGCTTCTTCGTGGAGCGGTGGTCGGGCAGCACGATCTGCACCTCCCACTCGTCCATGCGGTCCTCCTTGGACTCCTCACGCTCGGCCTCCGTGAGCTTCTCCCGCTCCTGGCGTACCTCGCCCGGTGTATCCGGGAGCGGCACCGAGGGGTCCTCCCAGCGCTCCTCGACGTCGTGCCAGCGCGCGAGCTCGACCGTGGCCTGCTGGTCGTACTCCTTGAGGAAGGAGCGCACCACCTCGATCGCGGCCTCGGCCTGGTCGCGAGTCTCGGCGTAGAGGAACAGCACTGGGCCGTCCTGGCTCACCACCACGCGGCCGCGCAGCCGCTCGGCGAGGTCCTCCTCGACCTCGTGGTGATCGCGCAGGAAGCCCGAGAGCCGGTGCCCGTGCTCCTCGTGCGGGAATTCGACCTTTACGCGCCAGTCCTCGGCCATCGAGTCAAGCCTAGAACAGGCTGGCCGCGTGGTGCTCGGGGCGCTTGACGCCGAGGTGCTCGAACGCAGCCGCCGTGGCCACCCGCCCGCGCGGGGTGCGCTTGATGAAGCCCTGCTGCAGCAGGTAGGGCTCGTAGACGTCCTCGATCGTGTCCGCCTCCTCCCCCACCGCCACCGCCAGCGTGGAGAGGCCGACCGGGCCACCCTCGAACTTCTCGACGATGGTCCGCAGGATGTCGCGGTCGAGCCGGTCGAGCCCCGCGTGATCCACCTCGAGCAGGTCGAGCGCCTCCTCCGCGATCTCCCCGTCGATATGGCCGGCGCCGCGCACCTCCGCGTAGTCGCGCACGCGCTTGAGGAGCCTGTTGGCCACGCGCGGCGTGCCGCGCGAGCGCGAGGCGATCACCACCGCGCCCGCGTCGTCGATGTCCACGTCGAGGATCCCGGCGGAGCGACGGACGATCCTCGCGAGGTCCCCCGGCTCATACAGGTCGAGCCGGTGGGTGACGCCGAAGCGATCGCGCAACGGCGTGGTGAGCAATCCCGCGCGCGTGGTGGCCCCGATGAGGGTGAACGGCGGCAGGTCGAGCGTGACCACCCGCGCCCCCGCGCCCTGGCCCACGGTGATCGGCAGGCGGCGGTCCTCCATCGCGGGATAGAAGGTCTCCTCGAGCGCCCGCGGCAGGCGATGGATCTCATCCACGAAGAACACGGAGCCTGGCTCGAGCGCGGTGAGGAAGGCGGCGACGTCGCCCTTCCGCTCGAGAGCCGGCCCGGCGGTCTGCACGAACGGCACGTCCAGCTCCGCGGCCACGATCTGCGCGAGCGACGTCTTGCCGAGCCCTGGCGGCCCGGCGAGCAGTACGTGGTCGAGCGCCTCGCCTCGCTGCTTGGCCGCCTCGATGAACACGCTGAGCTGGTCCTTCACCGCCTGCTGGCCGACGAAGTCCGCGAGCCTGCGTGGCCGCAGCGACCGGTCGAGCTCCTCGTCCGCGCCGAACGCTGGCGCCGCCTGGATGCGCTCCACGCCCGGTGTGCGGATGCCGCCTTGCTCGGGGCTCATCGCGACGCCCTCAGCGCCTCGCCGATCAGTTCCTCGGGCGTGTCGCCCGCCGCCTCGGCGAGCAGCTCGTCGGCCTCCTGGGCGCTGAACCCGAGTCCCACGAGCCCCTGCCGTGCGAGGGTTCGCGGATCGTCGGTCTTCGTGATCACGATCTCGTCGACCGCGCCGGCCTCGCCCGCCACCTTCTCGCGCAGCTCGACGATGATCCGGTCCGCCGTGCGCTTGCCGATCCCGGGCACCGCCTGGAAGCGAGCGCTGTCCCCCGCGCCGATCGCGCGGAGCAGCTCCCGGGTGGTGCCGCCGGACAGGACCGCGAGCGCGACCTTCGGCCCCACTCCCTGAACGCCGATCAGCAGCAGGAACAGCTCGCGCTCCTCCTCGCTGCCGAAGCCGTAGAGGTTGATGCCGTCATCGCGCATCACGAGGTGGGACTGAAGCAGCGCCTCCTTGCCGATCGAAGGCACCGCCTTGAGCGTCTCGGCGGACACCGCGAGCCTGTAGCCCACGCCGCCGCATTCGATCACCACGTGATCCGGGCGCCGGACGGTGACCGTGCCTCGCACCGACGCGATCACGCGATCGCCGCCTTCATGCGCGCGCCGTTGGCGTGGCAGATCGCGACCGCCAGCGCGTCCGCCGCGTGGTCCGGCTCGGGAGGAGCGGGCAGCTTGAGCAGCGCGCCCACCATCCGCTGCACCTGCCCCTTGTCCGCGCGGCCGCTGCCACAGACGGCCTGCTTGACCGCCTGAGGCGTGTAGGAGAAGCAGGGGACCCCCGCCTGGCCGGCCGCGAGAAGCGTGACGCCCCGCGCCTGTCCCACGGCAAAGGCGCTGCGGGCGTTCTGGCCGAAGAAGAGATCCTCGACCGCCATGGCCTCGGGCTGGTGCTCCTCGATCAGTCCGCACACCTGCTCGTGGATATGCGCGAGGCGCTGCTCGAGCGAGCTGGTTGGCGCGGTGCGCAGCACTCCGCCGTCGAGCGCCGCGAGCGTGCCGCCGCGGGCGAGCACCACGCCGTAGCCGGTGTGGGCGGTGCCGGGGTCGATGCCAAGGACGATCACCACTGGGGTGATTCTGCGTTCGGGAGCGGACGCCTTCGCCCCGGCGGCGGCTTTGTCGGCTAATTTCGCTCCGTGGACTTTGACGATGGCCACGCGATCTCGTACAAGGCGCTCCCGCGCGGCACCCTGGTGCGTGGGTCGGACGGCGCGGAGGTCGGGAAGGTGCGGCGGGTGCTCGACAACGCGCGCGAGAACATCTTCGACGGGATCGTGGTGGAGACGAAGGCGGGGCTGCGCTTCGTGGACGCGCCGGAGGTCGCTCGGATTGCCGAGCGTGCGGTGACGCTCACGATCACCGCCGAGGAGGCTGTGGCGCTGTCTGCCCCGCAGTCGGTGCTGAAGCAGCGCTGGGACCAGGCCACGATCGTGCGCCGCACGAAGCGGGCCGGGCGCGACTGGAAGCGGCGCTGGGGGAACCGCTAGGTCGCCGGCTGGGCCTCGCGCTGCCGCTGCCGCTGCCGATAGCTCGCCATCTTCGCGCGGCTGCCGCACCAGTCCATGTGACACCAGCGCCGCCGGCCGGAGCGCGAACGGTCGAGGTACACGCGCGAGCACTCCGGCGCGGCGGCACATTCGCGGATCAGCGCGCGCTCGGGGCCGGTGAGAAGCTCCACCGCCTCACGCGCGACCAGCGCCAGCGCCCCGTGCACGGGCTCATCCGCCGCCCACTCGAGCGTGAGCGCAGAGTCGGTTTGGGGAGCGAGCGCGGACCGCCGCGCCCACTCGTTCAGCTCGCGAACGGCGCCTGCCGGCGGCGAGCGCTGGGCAAGCACAGCACGGGTGAGATCGTTGATCGCCTCCCGGAGCCGCCGCGCATCCTGCACGTCCGACGCGCGGGCACTTGCCCCCAGCGGCAGCCCCACCGCCTTTAGCCAGCGGTCGAGGTCGGCCGGATCACGCAGGCACTCGATCGGATCTCGGTGACGGTCGCGCAGGGTCGCGAGCAGGTCGAGCGCACGGTGACCTGAGATCGCGATGAACGCCCGCTGCTCGTTCGTCTCCGCATTGACGTTGACCGCGTTCTCCACGCCGGTTACTGTACCAACCGGTAACGCGACCCGGAGGTTTGGATGAGCGAGCAGGCAGCCCTTTTCCTGCAGGCGAATGAGGGTCGGTCGGTGTCACTGCGCGGCACCACCGTCGGGTTCAAGGTCGAGAGCTCACAGGCTGCTGGCGCGAGCTTTCAGGAGTGGGTTGCGGCGCCCGGGTTCGACACGGGGCTCCATGTGCACGAGCGGCTCGAGGAGTCGTGGTACGTCCTCGATGGCGAGCTCGAGTTCCGCGCCGGTGACGAGACCCTCACAGCGGGCCCCGGCGCCACTGTGTTCGTGCCACCGGGTGTGCCGCACGCGTTCGCCAACCGCAGCGAGGCCCCGGCGAAGTTCCTGCTGATCACCTCGCCGCCCACGCACGACCGCTACTTCGACGAGCTCGCCGACATCCTCGCGGCGGACGGGCCGCCCGATGGCGAGGCGATCGCCGCGCTGCGCAAGCGCTACGACACGGAGCAGCTCTCCACACTGAGCACGAGTCGCGCGTAGCGGCCCGGACGCGGGCTGAGGGTCGAAAGGGACGTGGTCGATCGAAGCGCTGACTATCAGCGTGTAGATCGACCACGTGAGTGCCGTCTGGCCGGCGACCTCATCACAGCTTCCCCTCCCGCCTCAAGCGCAGCTGCTCGCGCAACACGAAGCGGGCCAGGCGTTCCTGGTCATCGTCGGTGATGTAGTCGAAGCGCACGCCGCGGGTGCCCTCCTCCGCGCCGCGCACCACTGTTCCGCGGGGAGCGATCGGCGGCATGCCGTCGTCTAGCTGGATCGAGAGCCAGACGGTGTTGCCCTCCTCGAGCGGTGCGTCGGCCGTGCGTCCGAGCAACAGGCCGCTCGCGCTCACGTCGATGGCCACGAGCTCGCGCTCCGCCGCCGCGCCCTGCAATGTCGCGCCAACCGTGAGGTGGAGCGGCAGGCGCACGTAGTCGCGGCGCTGCACGAGCGAGGCCTCCTGCGACGGCGTGAAGCTCACGTGGTTGCGCGCGCCGAACCAGACGCTGCCCGTCTGCCGGTATAGGCCGCGCGGCGCGGTGTGCTCCACCACCGCGTCCGCGGTATCGATCGTGTCGTCCCCGAAGCGCGGGTCCACCGCGAGCGCTATCTCGGCGCTGCGGCCGGAAATCACCACCACCTCGCCGCCGGTGCGGCCGAGGCCGCGGATCCAGACGGTCACCTCCTGCCCCCCGCCCGCCGCGGGAGCGGGTGGCTCAGCTCCGCCGCGCCCGAAAAGTCGTCCGATCATCGGGCGCTAGGCCAGCACCCGCTCCAGCACCGCGGCGTCCACGTCGAAGTTCGCGTGGACGGCGTTCACGTCGTCGTGGTCCTCGAGCGCCTCGATCAGGCGCATCAGCGTGCCCACCTGCTCCTCCTCCACCGGCACGCGGTTGGTGGCGCGCATGGTCAGGTCCGCGCTCTGGATCTCCACGCCCGCCTGCTCGAGCGCCTCGCGGACGGCGGTGAAGTCGGTGGGCTCGGCGATCACCTCGTACACGTTCTCGTCGATCGCCACGTCTTCGGCGCCGGCGTCGATCGCGGGCATGAGGTCGTCCTCGCCATAGCGGTCCGCGTCCACCACCGCGACGCCCTTCTTCTCGAAGTTCCACGCCACCGATCCGGGCTCGCCGAGCGAGCCGCCGTGCTTGGAGAAGGCGTGGCGCACCTCGGAGCCCGTACGGTTGCGGTTGTCCGTGAGGGCCTCCACCAGGATCGCCACGCCGCCCGGGCCGTAGCCCTCGTAGAGAACCTCCTCGATGGCTTCGCCGCCTCCGTCCGCGCCCGTGCCCTTCGCGATCGCGCGCTCGATGTTGTCCTTTGGCATGCGCGCGTCCTTCGCCTTCTGAATCGCATTGGCCAGCGCCGCATTGCCCGCGGGATCGCCGCCGCCCTCGCGCGCGGCCACCTGGATCGCCCGCGCGAGCTTGGTGAAGAGGTTTCCGCGCTTGGCGTCGGTTGCGCCCTTCTTGCGCTTGATCTGCGCCCATTTCGAATGTCCTGCCACGAACAGGAGTTTAGGAGGACCGATCCTCGGCGGGCCGTGGTGGGTTCGAGTGCAGGTGCGCCACCTAGTGCTGATTTCGCTGCTCGCGGCGGCAATCGCGCCCGCCACGGCGAGCGCGGCCGGCGGCTACCACTCGGCCTGCGGAATCGAGCTCTCGAGCGACGTGCCGAGCACGCCCGGCGGCCCGACCTGCGGCACCGACGAGGGCGACGACGCGGTCTTCTCCGGCAGTCCCGGACCCATCAGCTTCTTCGGCGAGAACGGTCACGACACCGTGGTCGGCTCGGAGTTCGGCGACACCCTCGCGGGCGGCCCCGGGAACGACGAGCTGCTGGGTGAGCGCGGCGGCGACTACCTCGACGGCGGGGACGACTCCGACACCCTCTACGGCGGCCTCGGCGACGACACGCTGCGCGAGCTGCGCTTCGGCGTGAAGGAGCATCTCTACGGCGGGCCGGGGAACGACATCGTCGCGGGCGGCCGCGGCGGCGACAACCTCTTCGGCGGCACGGGCAATGACGTGCTGATCGGCGGCTCCGGCAGCGACCACCTCTACGCCGGCCCCGGCGACGATGTGCTCTACGGCGGGCCGAACCGCGACACCTTCGACTGCGGTCCCGGGAACGACACCGTCTACCGCGTCCGCCGCTCCTCCCCCGATCGCCTCTCCACCGGCCGCGCCGACGCGTCCATCCCGCCGTCCGCCGGTTGCGAGCACATCATCAACACCGATCCCACGGCCGCCTTCCCCCTTCACCAGATCCTCGGTCACTCGACGGGCGACACGCTCGCGGGAGGCGGCGGGAACGACTTCCTGGAGGGCAAGGGCGGCGACGACCGGCTGTTCGGCGGAGGTGGAAACGACGAGCTCGAGGGCGACGGCTCGACGCCCGGCAACGACCTTCTGATGGGTGGATCGGGCAGCGACCGCCTCGCGGGCCGCTCTGGGGACGACCGCCTCTACGGAGACGCCCGCTCGCCGAACGCGGGTCCGCCGGGGAACGACGAGCTGCAGGGCGGCTCCGGCAGCGACCTGATGGTGGGTGGCCCGGGCGACGACCTGATCGAGGGCGCCTATGACGGCGACACCATCCGCGCCGGAGCGGGCAACGACATCATCAACCTGCTCGGCGGGGACACGAGCGATCCGAACGGCCGCGCGTACGTAGACTGCGGCCGCGGCTTCGACGTGGTGGCGATCAACCCGGCGCGGCGGGCGGTGTATCGCGGCTGCGAGGCGTTCACGAGCCAGTTCCACCAGGCGGACTTCGGGCACTTCTTCCGGCCTTCGTCCGAGATCTGGCCTCCGGGTGTCACGGCCTCGTTGCCTGCAGCGGTGCTGGCTGCGCGTACGGGTCGCAGGTCGCAAGCGGCAGGTCGCAGGGCTGTTGTTCTGTCGCCTGCTGCTGCTGATGGTGGATCTACTGCGCCCTCCATCTCTGCTGATGGCTCGAAGGTCGCTTTTTCCTCGGATGCTTCGAATCTGATCCGGGGCGATGCCAATGGCGCTCGTACGGATCCGTTCGTCCGGGATCTGGTCGCCGGTACCACGCGTGCCGGCGATGGGCTGCGGTCGGGCCGCCCGGCTGCGCGCGGCGGGCGGCTGCGGAACGGGCCGGGGGGCGGGCTCAGCGCCGACGGCCGGTTCCTCGTGTTCGCCAGCAATACGTCGGACCTCAATGGGCACGTGCCGGCGTACGCGATCTTCCGGGAGGACCTGCTCACGGGCACGCACGTGCGCGCCTGCCGGGCGGGCAATGCCGACTCGGGCGATCCGGTGATCAGCGCCGACGGCCGCTTCGTCGCGTACAGCTCTCGCGCCACAGACCTCGCCGGCGGCGACAACGACCTCCAGCCGGACGTGTACGAGTGCGACATGCTCACCGGCAACGTGGCGCGTGTGTCCATGCCCATCGCGGACACCGTGAACACGGTGGGCAGCTCCGCCGAGCCATCGATCTCGGCCGATGGGCGCTACATCGCGTTCACGAGCGATGCGGGGGGTCTCGTGCCGGGGGACGGCACTCGGGCGGGCGTTTACTGGCGCGACATGGTGACCGGCGAGACGAGGCTCGTGGACGTGCCGCCCGGCGCGCTGAGCTCCGACGGCAGCGGGATGAACCCGAAGATCTCTGCGGACGGCCGCTACGTCGTATTCGACTCGGACGCCACCGACCTCCTCGGCGGCGGCCTCGACGGCCGCACCATCGACGTGTTCCGCAAGGACATGGTCACGGGCGCCGTCGCGCTCGTGAGTCAGGGCAAGGACGGCTCGGGCGCGAGCGGCGACTCCACCGCCGGCTCGATCTCGGCCGACGGCAACGTGGCCGTGTTCACGTCGAACGCGTCGAACCTGGTCCTGGGCGACACGAACGGCACGGCTGACGTGTTCGCCCGCAACATCAGCACCGGCGGGACGACCATGGTGTCAACCCATCCCGACGGCACGCCGCTCGCGGGACCGAGCAGCCAGGGCGATATCAGCGCCGACGGCCGCTACGTCGCCTTCTCGTCACAGGCGAGCGACGTGGTGCCCGGCGATGCGCCGAGCACGCACCCGCGTATCTACCGGCGCGACCTGTCCACCGGCGCCGTGTCCGAGGTCACCACCGGCCTGAACCTGCCGCCGAGCTCGCTGATCGGGGAACCATTCGGCGTGAACCTCAGGCGGAAGGTGCACCTGATCGCCGGCACTGTCCAGGACAACGGGCCGGTCGCGCAGGTGCGGGTGGCGGCGTCACGCTCGATCGGCCGCGGCAGGTGCCTGTGGCTGGCGCGTGGTTCCCATCTCATGCGCCGCTCCTGCCGCCGGCCGTTCTACCTGAAGGCGCGGGTGACGGACAGCCTGCGCTGGACGCTCCGGGTGCCCCACCTGCTCCCCCGGGGCACCTGGAACGTCCAGTCGCGCGCCGTCGACTCCACTGGCCTGACGGAGAGGCTCCGTTCCGGACGGAACCTCACGAGCTTCCGTCTGCGCTAGTTAGCTCTGACTCTTCAGCAGCTTCTTCGCGCCGGACACGCAAACGCTGTAGGGCGTGCCCTTATGCCCCTTCACGTGCTTCTTGCTCTCGTTCTTGCACGCCGCGTGCGGATTCGTGGCCGAGCCGTTCGCAAGCGCCTTCATGTCATGCACGCACTTGCTGAACGGCGTGCCCGGCGTGCCGGCCACGTGCTTCTTGCTCTCGCCCTGGCAGAAGAAGCCATACGCGTGGCCCTGCGGGCCCGTTGTGCCGGTCGGCCCGGTGGTGCCGCTGGTGCCCTGGTGGTTGTTGGCCCACGACGGCGGCCCGTTGCCGTTGCCTGAGTTGGCGAGCGCGAGCGCCGGAACGGCGGCCAGCGTGAGTGTTGCGGCCGCGGCGGCGATCGTGCGATTGATTTTCATGTGTGAAGTGCCTCCCTTTGTCGGCTTCCACTCCTCTCAACGCGCGGCAGCCGGAAAGGTCATGGCACTTCGCGCAACTGGGCGCGCAGCCGCTAGCGCGTTTTCACGCCATGGTCAGGCCGCCGCTGACGGACAGCGTCTGGCCCGTTATGTAGCCGGCGCGCTCGCTCGCCAGGAACGCCACCGCCGCGGCCACGTCCTCCGGCTCGCCGAGGCGCCGCATCGGCACCGCGCGCTCGAGCGACGTCACCAACTTCTCCCCGCCGGTCTTCGCCATGCCCTCGAGCAGCGGCGTTCGCGTGGGCCCGGGGCAGACGACGTTGGCGGTCACCCCGGCGCGGGCCGCCTCGCGCGCGATCGTCTTGGTGAACGCGATCACGCCGCCCTTCGCGCCCGAGTAGACCGACTCGTGGGACGAACCCACCCGCCCCGCGTCGGAGCCGATGTTCACGATGCGGCCGAAGCCGCGCTCGATCATTCCCGGCAGGAGCGCATGGGTCATGCGCAGGCAGCCCTTGAAGTTCACGTCGATCACACGGTCCCAGAACATCTCGTCGGTGTCCACGAACGGCCGCAGTTCGTCCCAGCCGGCGTTGTTCACGAGGATCTCGACCGGGCCGAGCTCCGCCTCCGCCCGCTCCACGGCGGCGGTGACCGAGGCGGCGTCAGTCACGTCGATGGCCACGGCGATCCCGCCGGCGTCCGCGGCGGTGGTCTGCGCCGCGTCCGCCTGGAGATCACCCACCACCACGCGGCGTCCGTCATCTGCCAGCGCGAGCGCTATCGCCCGGCCGATGCCCTGCGCGGCCCCGGTGACGAACGCAACCCTGTCTGACCTCTGCTCCCCCACGGGCGCGGGTAGCGTAGCCGCCCATCGTCCCGACCAGCGAGAGGAGCCAGATGCAGGAGCTGACCGACGTGCGTTACGAGGTGGACAACGGACTCGCGTGGATAACGATCGACCGCACGGATCGCATGAACGCGTTCCGCGCGCGCACCGTGGACGAGCTGATCCACTGCTTCACGAGCGCGTGGGCGGACGCGAACGTGGGCGTGGTGTGCCTCACCGGCGCGGGCGACCGCGCCTTCTGCACGGGCGGCGACCAGAAGCAGCGCGCCGAGACGGGCGACTACGGGCCGTCGCTGTCCGGGCTCTTCGAGGTCGAGCGCCTCCACCGGCTCGTGCGCGAGATCCCGAAGCCCGTGATCGCGGCGGTGAATGGCTACGCCATCGGCGGCGGTCACGTGCTGCACGTGCTCTGCGACCTCACCATCGCCGCCGACACCGCGGTGTTCGGGCAGAACGGCCCGCGCGTGGGCTCGTTCGACGCCGGCTTCGGCACCGGCTACCTGGCGCGCGCCGTCGGCGAGAAGCGCGCCCGCGAGATCTGGTTCCTCTGCCGGCGCTATGACGCGGAGACCGCCGAGCGCTGGGGCCTCGTGAACAGGGTCGTGCCGGCCGCCGAGCTCCACGACGAGGTGCGCCGCTGGGCCGACGAGATCATGCAGCTCTCCCCCACCGCCCTGCGCTTCCTGAAGCAATCCTTCAACGCCGACACCGAGCACCTCGCGGGCCTGGGAGCCGTGGCCTTCTCAGGCCTCAACGCGTTCCTCGATTCCGACGAGGCGCGGGAGGGCGTCACCGCCTTCGCGGAGAAGCGCCAGCCTGATTTCGCCCAGTACCGCGCGGCGGCTTCGAGGTGACTAGTGACCGGTCACCAGAAATTCGCCGTCGCGCTGCAGCTCCTCACCGTCAACGGTGATGCTGCCGCCCTGCCGCAGGTCGCACACCATGTCCCAGTGCACGGCGGATGAGTTCGTGCCACCCGACTCGGGATACGACATCCCAATGGCCATGTGCACGGTGCCGCCGATCTTCTCGTCGAGCAGGATCTCGCGGGTGCCGGTGGTGATTCCGTAGTTCGTGCCGATGCCGAGCTCGCCCAGGTGGCGGGCGCCGGCGTCGGTGTCGAGCATCTCGTGCAGGAACGGCTCGCCGCGCTCGGCGCTCGCGTCGACCACCTTGCCGCCCTCGAAGCGCAGCATCACGCCCGACACCTCGCGGCCGCCGTACACCGCTGGGAACGAGAAGCTGATCTCCCCGTCCACCGCGTCCTCCACGGGGCCGGTGAAGAACTCGCCGTCGGGCATGTTGCGATCGCCCACGCACGGGATCCAGTTGCGGCCGGCAACACCGAGCTTGATGTCGGTGCCGGGAGCCTGGATGTGCACCTCCTCCTTGCCGGCGATCCAGTCCGCGAGACGCCGGACGAGATCGGACTGCCGCTGCCACGCGGTGACGGGCTCGGGGTCGGTGGCGAGACACGCGCCGTAGTAGAAGTCCTCGTACGCGGCGAGCGACATTCCCGCCTCGCTCGCGTAGGCGTGCGTGGGGAACAGCGTGAGCGCCCAGCGATAGTCGCCGGACGCGCTGCGCTCCATGGACGTCTCCATCAGGTGCTTGCGCGCCTTCTGCGCCTTCGCCTGCTTCTTGGGATCGACCTGTGACAGGTCGCGCGTGTTCGCGTCGCCGAGGATTGCGATGCGCACGTCGGCCTCCTGCACGGCCCATGCGGCGGTGGGCGGAATCCATTCGAGCTGCTCGTCGCTCGCCAGCTCGTAGAACGCCGCGGCGGCGCCCTCCGGGGACATCTGCACTACCGGGAAGCCGCCGGCTCGCAGGATCTCCTCGTATACCGCCTGCACGAGCGGCTCCGCGGTGGTGGATCCCTGCACGACCACGGTCTCGCCCTTCTTCACCTTGGTCGAGTAACGAACGAGTATCTGGGCTAGCGCTTCCGCGCGCTGGTCCTTCATGCGTGCTGCCTCACTTGCTCGACGAGCCATGCATGGACGCGTTCGTCGTCCGTGAGCTCGGGATGGAATGCCACCGCCAGGATGTTGCCCTGGCGCACGGCCACGGGATGTCCTTCGATCTCAGCCAGCACTTCGACGTCCTCCCCGTATTCGTCTACCCACGGTGCACGGATGAATACCGCACGGAGCGGCCCAGTGTCGCCCAAGCCATTCAGCTCCACGTCCGCCTCGAAGCTCTGCACCTGCCTGCCGAACGCGTTGCGGCGGGCGCTCACGTCGAGCAGACCGAGGTGGTCGCGGTCGAGCATGATCAGGCCCGCGCACGTGCCGAGGGTGGGCACGCCTGAGCTCACCAGCTCGCGCAGCGGCTCCGCCAGCCCCTCGCGCTCGATGCCGAGCGTCATCGTGGTGGACTCGCCACCTGGGATCACGATCGCGTCAAGCCCGTCGAGGTCGGCCGGCGTGCGAACGATGCGTGCCTCGGCGCCCAGGCGCACGAGCATGCCCGCGTGGGCTTCGAAGTCGCCCTGGATGGCGAGAACGCCTACGACCACAGGTGGTTACCAGCCGCGATGCTGGATGAGGCCCTGCTCGCCGAGCTCGGAGATCTCGATGCCGCTCATCGGGGCGCCGAGATTGCGCGACGCGCCCGCCACGCGCTCCGGGTCGTCGTAATGGGTGGTGGCCTCCACGATCGCGGCGGCCGTGCGCTCGGGGTCCTCCGACTTGAAGATGCCGGAGCCGACGAACACGCCCTCCGCGCCGAGCTGCATCATCAGCGCGGCGTCCGCCGGTGTGGCGATGCCGCCTGCCGAGAAGTTCACCACCGGCAGGCCACCCTTCTCGGCGACCATGCGCACGAGCTCGAGCGGCGACTGCAGGTTCTTCGCGGCGGTGGGCAGCTCGGCCTCGTCCATCGAGCTGAGCCGGCGGATCTCGCCCATGATCGTGCGCATGTGGCGCACTGCTTCCACGACGTTGCCGGTGCCGGCCTCGCCCTTGGTGCGGATCATGGCCGCGCCCTCGGCGATGCGCCGGAGTGCCTCGCCCAGGTTGGTGGCGCCGCAGACGAACGGCACCTTGAACTTCCACTTGTCGATGTGGTTGGCCTCGTCGGCCGGCGTGAGCACCTCGGACTCGTCGATGTAGTCGACCTCGAGCGCCTCGAGCACCTGCGCCTCGACGAGGTGGCCGATGCGCGCCTTCGCCATCACCGGGATGGTGACCGCGGCCTGGATCTCCTCGATCTTCGACGGGTCGGCCATGCGGGCCACGCCGCCGGCCGCGCGAATGTCGGCCGGCACACGCTCGAGAGCCATCACCGCGGCGGCGCCCGCCGACTCGGCGATGCGCGCCTGATCGGCGGTGACCACGTCCATGATCACGCCGCCCTTGAGCATCTCGGCGAGGCCGGACTTCACGCGGAATGTGCCGCTTTCCCTCATCGCCTGATCATGTTATCCAGCCGCCCGCGGCTGGGTCCGTAATACAAGGGCGGAATGAGCTACAGACCGGCGGCGCCCACCGGCACGGAGCGTTGCTTCTGCACACGTTCGCGCGTCTGCGCCGCGCGGAGGGTGCGCCGGAGCATCTGTCGCTGGAGCGCGCGACCGAGCCCGATGCCGAGCGCCGAGCCGGCTGCCGAGAACGGCCAGATCACGAGCGTCGCGATGATCGCGCCGCCGACGCCGCTCTGGGGCGGGTCGAGCGCCACGAGTGCCGTGAGCGGCAACGCAAGCGTCCAGGCGCGCCGGGTGAGCAGGCCGAACACGAAGCCGAGCACCGCCGCAATCTCCACCGGTCCCGTTGCCGGAAACGGCATCAGCGGCCACACGCCGGGCATCGTGAGAGCGGCCGCGAGCCCGTACAGCACGGCGCACACCGCGGCGAGCCGCAGCTGGCGGATGAAGGTCTTGGAGCGCGGTCGCGGCATGAGGTCGTCGGTATGCCCGCTTTTCCCTTTCTCCAAGCGCAAGCCAACCCCTCTCCGCGTGGTTCTGTCCGGGCACGGACGCACCCTCTCTCGCAGTGGTGCGTGCCCTTCTCATCTGCTCCGACGACGCCTGCACGGCGCTGTACGAGGCCCACGGACCGATCGAGGAGATCGAGGCGCTGGCATGCAGCTGCGGCTGCGGCCTGGCGGTGGTGGGCTGGCCGGAGCCGGCCGACGGCCGGCGCGACCTGGAGCTCACCCTGCTGGCGGCGTAGGCGGCGCGCCGGATCGGGCCAGCAGCCGCTTTGTGGGAAGCGGCCTCGCGGCCCGATTGCTTCCGTCGGCCTACTTCAGCCGGAAAGCCTTGATGCGGTCGGCGTATGCCGACTCGTCCAGCGCGTACACGCCGTAGGCGAGCGCCTGGATGAGGCTGAGCAGCGCCGTGTGCGAGCGGACGTACGCGGGCCCGTTCGACGAGTAGTAGAGGCGCTGGTCGGCAAGCTTGGCGACCTCCGAGAGCGTGGCGTCGGCAATCGCGATCGTGTCCGCCTTGCGATGGCGGGCGAGCTTCATCGCGCGCACCACGAGCGGATGCGGGCGGCCGGCCGAGAAGCCGATCACGAGCGTGTTCTCGTCGATGCGGCCGAGACGCGCGAGGCCCTCCTGCGATGGGCTCGCCACCACCTCGCAGCGAAGGTCGAGCAGCATCAGCAGGTGGCGCAGGTAGGAGGCGAAGAACGCCATCTGGTCGGTGCCGCAGAGCACGATGCGCTCCGCGCGCGAGATCAGCTCGATGGAGGCGAACACCTCGTCGCGGTCGATCTTGCGGGCGGTGTCCTCGAGGTTCGTGTGGTCCGCGGCGAGCGATGCCTCGAAGTCGGTCTGGTCGATCGGGAAGAGCGGCTGCGTGGTGAGCTCGGGTGCCGACCCGTTCGACGACTCACGCGCGCGCCTGTACTCGTCGCGCGCCGCCGCCTGAAGCTCGGGGAAGCCCTCGAAGCCGAGAGCCTGCGCGAAGCGCACGACGGTCGAGCTCGACGTGGACGCGCGGCGGGCGAGCTCCTCGGCGGTCTGGAAGGCGGCCTCGTCGAGGTGGTCGACGATGTACTGGCCCACGTCCTTCTGCGAACGCGAAAATTCTTCGAAGCGCTGACGGATCTCTTCGGACAGGGTCAGCGCCGATGTGCCTGCGCGGCTCACGGCGGAGTGATTCCACCGCTGGGCGAAAGTTCCTTCCGCTCAGACGAACTTCGGGTACAGCGTCATCCCGCCGTCCACGAAAAGAGTCGAGCCCACCACGTACTCCGCCTCCGGGCCCGCGAGCCAGGAGATGGCCGCCGCTATCTCCTCCGGCTTGCCGGTGCGGCCCAGCGGGATCTCGGCCTCCACGTCGGCGCGCTTCTTCGGGTCGTCGATCAGGTCCTGGTTGATCGGGGTGAGAATTGCGCCGGGCGCGATGTTGAGCACGCGGATGCCCTGCGGTGCCAGCTCGCGCGCCACGGTCTGCGTGAACAGCTTCATCCCGCCCTTCGAGGCGCAGTAGTGGCTGAACTCCCGCCACGGGATCACCTCGTGCACGCTGGACACGTTGATGATCGCGCCGGTGATGCCGGCCTTCTCCATTCCGCGTGCCGCCTCGCGCGTGCAGAGGAAGGCGCCGGTGAGGTTCACCGCGATCACCTTGTTCCACTCGTCGAGCGGCATGTCCACGAGCTTGAAGGGCTTCTCCACGCCCGCGTTGTTCACGAGCAGGTCGACCGGGCCGCCGAGCTCGTCGGTCGCGCGCTCGAACATGGAGACCACCTGCTCCTCGTTCGACACGTCGGCCGCGATCGCTACGGCGCGTCCGCCCGCGTCCGAGATCTCCTTCACCACCTCGCCCGCCTGGTCGGGCGGCCCGACGTAGTTGATGACGACGGCCGCGCCGTCCGCCGCCAACCGTTCGGCAGTCGCGCGCCCGATGCCGGTGGCCGAGCCCGTGATGAGAGCGCGCCTGCCGCTGAGATGTTGATCGCCTGTGGGCATAGGTGGGCAATCTAGGGCACGCCGGTAATCTGCGGCGTCGATGGCGCAACCCCTTCAGATGCTCCAGCGCGTCTCCTACGACGACCTCTACCGGCGTTGGGAGAAGGGCAACTGGAGCGCGACCGACATCGACTTCGCCGAGGACCGCCGCCAGTGGCACGAGGACTTCAGCGACATCGAACGCCAGGCGGCGCTCTGGAACTACGCGATGTTCCTCCACGGCGAGGACTCGGTGGCGGACAACCTGTCGCCCTACATCGATGCCGCGCCGCGCGAGGAGCACAAGTACTTCCTCGCCACCCAGCAGGTGGACGAGGCACGCCACGCCGTGTTCTTCGGGCGCTTCATGCGGGAGGTCGTGGAGAACGCCGACAGCTACGCGGGCTCGCTCGAGGCCACGCGTCCGCAGCTCACCTGGGGGTTCAGGAAGGTGTTCGCGCGGCTCGACCAGATGGCCGACGAGCTGCGCCGCGACCGCTCGCGCACGAAGCTCGCGCAGGGCATCGCGCTGTACCACATCGTGATCGAGGCCTCGCTCGCCCAGCCGGGACAGCACTTCATCGAGAGCTACCTCGAGGAGCGGGACATCCTGCCCGGGTTCCGTTCCGGGATGGCGAACGTGGCGCTCGACGAGCAGCGCCACATCGGCTTCGGCGTGAAGCTCCTGGCCGACCTCGTTGAGGAGGACCCGGAATGCCGCGACGCCGTGGCGGAGCTGCTGCGCGAGCTGTTCCCGTACACCGCCGCCGTGTTCGTGCCGCCGAACTGGGATCGCCGGTACAGCGAGGTGTTCGGCTTCACGATCGAGGAGATCTTCGCCGAGGGCATGATGTCGATGGAGACGAAGATGCGCACCGCGGGCATGCCGCTCGAGCAGATGCCCGGCATGCCGATCCGCTTCGACCTGCCGGTGGAGGAGCGCGTGCGCCGCGCGATCGTGCTCCTGCAGGCGGGCGTGCTCGGCGAGAAGAACGGCGCGCCGTCGCGCGAGCCGGAGGTGCTCGAGCTGCTGTTCGACTCGGTGCGCACGTCCGTCGATCCCCGCCATTCGCACGGGCGCCCCACCACGATCCAGTGGGACTTCAGCGACGCCGAGCCTTGGTACCTGCAAGTGGAGAATGGCGACTCGCGCGTTTCGCGCGGCCAGGCTCCCCACTCAGATCTCACACTTCGCTGCCGTTACGAGGACTGGGTCGACGTGATGGGCGGCCGTGCCGATCCGCGCCTCCTGATGCTGAGGGGCAAGCTGCGCCCGCGGGGCAACCCGATCGCCCTGTGGCGGATGCAGAAGCTGTTCGGCCGCTGATTCGCCCATGGCAACGGTGGACATCCGCCCGCTCGCGGTCACAGACGCCCGCACACTCGCGCAGCTCTACAGAGAGAACCGCGAGTTCCTCGCGCCGCTCGAGCCGCTGCGACCGGAGGCCTTCTACACGTTCGAGGGCCAGCGGCGGCACATCGCCCAGCTCAGCGACCGCCGCTCGTCCGGCACGGCGTATCCGTTCGTGATCCTGGCCGGGGGGACTCTCGCCGGCGCGATCAATCTGTCGAACGTCGTGCGCGGCGCGTTCCAGAGCTGCAACGTCGGCTACTGGGTCGCGCAGGAGCACAACGGGCAGGGCTACGCCACCGAGGCGCTACGCCTCGTGTGCGAGCGGGCGTTCGGCGAGCTTGGTCTCCACCGCATCGAGGCGGGAACGTTGCTCGACAACCATGCCTCGCAGCGTGTGATCGAGAAGAACGGCTTCACGCGGATCGGCATCGCGCCGCGGTACCTGCAGATCGCGGGCGAGTGGTCCGACCACATCCTGTTTCAGAAGACGGCCGAGGCGTAGGGCGTAGGGCGTAGGGCGTAGCGCGGGTAATAAGAGTTGGTGTATCGGCCTTCGTTCTTCGCGGCTGTGATGGCCACCGGGATCGTCGGGCTCGCGGTCCGGGACGCCGGCTCTTGGGCCGTGGCGTGGGTGCTCGCTGCGCTTGCCGCCGTGGCCTATGTCGTTCTCGTCGCCCTGCATGTCCGGGAGCGGTGGGTGCCAACCTCGCGGGGCGATGCGGTTCAGCTGTTCGCGTTCGTAGCGGCCACCGAGGTGCTGGCTTCGCTGAGCACGTGGCATACGGTGTCGGTGGTGCTGTGGTGCGTTGGGGTTGCGGCTTGGGTGGCGATCGCCGCCGTGGTGGTTCGCGCGCCGCTCCAGGCCGATGTGGTTCGCCCTTCATGGCTGCTGGCGCCGGTGGCCACGAGCTCGCTTGCCGTGTCGGGGGCGCCGATCGCGCGCCGGCTCCACTCGGATGTGCTGCTCGCGATCTGCGCGGCCTGCTGGCTCCTCGGCTTGGTGCTTTACGCGATGGTGATCGCTCTCATCGCGCGGCGGCGCAGCCTCGAGTTCAATGACTTCCAGGGCGAGCACTGGGTGGCCATGGGCGCGCTTGCGATCGCCACCCTCGCCGGGAGTCGCGTGCTCGCCTGCATCACGGCCCTTCGCTGGGGCCCACACGACGTCGCGGACACGCTGACCGTGGTCGTGTGGGTGGTGGCGCTCTGCTGGCTGCCGGCGCTCGTGGCCGTGGAGGGATGGCGCCTGCGGCGCCCGCCGCTCTACACGTCCGGTCGCTGGAGCAGCGTGTTCCCGCTCGGCATGCTCGCCGTGGCCAGCCACGCCCTATGGCTCACGGCTGGGGGCAGGCCGCAGCATGTCGTCTTCGCGGTGTTCGTGCCGCTCGCGGCGGCGGCGTGGGTGGCGACTGCTGCGGGCTTCCTCACGCTGGCATCAGCGCGGGATCGTCCTCATGCGCTTTGAAGAACTCCACGATCGGCCCGGCGTACTCCTCGAGGCGCGGGCAGCGCAGCCCGTGCCGGGCGAGGATGTCGCCCGCCCGCCGCGTGTCGAAGCGCACCGGGTGGTTGAGGTAGCGGATCGCCTCGTGGGGGGCGCCGCCGTATAGGTCGCGCACCGGCTTGATGCGAAGGGCGTTCTCCACCACGCGCGGCGGCAGGCGGAACGCCGGGTCCCGGTGGGCGTACTCGCGGGCGAAGATCGCGCCCACCTCCGCGGCGGTGACCGGCTCGGGATCGACGAGGTGGAGCGTCTCGCCCACCGCCTCTGGATCGTCGCCGGCGGCCACCATCGCGTCGACGATGAAGTCGAGCGGCACGCAGTTGAACGGCGCCGACGCGCGGCCGAACTGCGGGATCGGCATGTGCTGCTTCACGGAACGGGCGATGGTCCGCAGGAAGTAGTACGGCCCGTCGAACTTCTGCGTCTCCCCCGTCTTCGAGTCGCCCACCACGATCGCCGGGCGATAGATCGTTGTCGGCACCTTGTCCATCTCGTCGCGCACCCACAGCTCCGCCTGGAACTTCGTGGACTCGTAGTGGTTCTTGAAGCCCTGGCCGAGCGCCAGCTCGTGCTCGTACACCACGCCGCGCCGGTCGCCCGCCACGTAGGCCGTGCTCACGTAGTTGAGACGGGTGAGCTGCTGGCAGCGCACGCACAGCTCGAGCACGTTGCCGGTGCCTTCCACGTTCACCCGCTGCGCCACCTCGAGCGGCACGGACAGGTTGTAGATCGCGGCCAGGTGGTAGGCGGTCGTCGTCTCGGCGACGAGACGCTCATAAAGATCGTCCGCCAGTCCGAGCCGACGGTCGACGATGTCGCCTTCGATGATCTCGATGCGGTCCGGCGCTATCTGGGCCGCGGCGTCGTGCGCGCTCGCTGCGAAGCGCGGCTCCACGAGCGCGGCGATCCGCGCGCCCGCATCCTTGGCGAGCAGCTCACGGACGAGCCGGCGTCCGATGAAGCCTGGGAAGCCGGTGAAGAAGATGAGTCGGCTCGGCACGGCGCCGCAGTGTACGCGGAGTATCGCCTAGGGCGAGCCTCGGTGTCGCTTATCGGGGTGACTATTTCGATGATGTTTGGCCGGAGCGCTTACGGCAGCAATGAGCGCTGCACCGACGGGTGTGCCGCCACGCGTGGGGCTTTTCCCATGCATGTCATGGGGAATGCCCCACGCATCGAAAAACCGCCGCCTCACACGCCTTTATTGCTGTCGTATACACACCGCGCTATCCATCCCCGCAGGTAATCACCGGATAAGCGACACCGACGGGCGAGCTAAGTCTCTAGCCGCCGTGCTTCTGTCACTGGGTCTGGCTTGTCCTGCTGGCGGAGGCGGTTGCCGATCGATGCCATCACGGCGAACGTGGCGATCCCGTGCACCGCGATCGCCAGGATCAGGAACCACCAGCTGCCGGTGGCGAGCGAGATGATCGCCCCGACCACCACGGCCGCCGCCAGAGTGAAGCCGATGAGCAGGCGTGTACCGGAGGTCATACGGTCCGGCTGCCCGCTGGACGCGGAGGTGAAACGTCAGTGGATCTCGGCGGGGTGACGAGCGGCGCCACTCAGTTCGAACACCCAGAAGTCGCGCCCGATCACGGGCACCGACACGTTGAACACCGGTACGCCCCCGAGCTCACCCTCGAACGAGCCGGCATGCGCGTGTCCGTGGAGCACGAGGTCCGGCTGGTGCTCGATGATCGGGGCCGCCAGGCGGTCGGACCCGAGGAAGGCCCAGATCGCCTCCGGCTCGCCGCGCAGCGTGTCGATGGTGGGCGCGTAGTGGAGCAGCACGATCCGGAAAGGGCAGGCGGCCACCGCGCGGAGCCCATCGTCAAGGGCCTCCACCTCGTCTCCCGTCTCGGCGTACACATTCCGCAGCGACGGCTCGCCGAAGTCCGGCAGGTGCGAACCTGGGAAGCCGCCCACAAAGCCCTTCGCCCCGACGATTCCGACCTCCACGCCGTTCACGCAGCGGGTGGCGCACCCGGGATCGAGCACGCGCACGCCGGCGTCCTCCACCACGTCCACGAGCGTATCGCGGCAGCCGGAATGCCAGTCGTGGTTTCCGAGAACGGCGAAGATCGGCGTCTCGATCGCCTCGCAGATGCGGGCCAGCGCCTCCGCCTGGGCGCGCTCGCCGAGCGTGGTGAGGTCTCCGGCCAGCAGGATCAGGTCCACCTTGTCCTCGATCTCGCCGAACGCCTCCGCTGTGGCATCCGCGTTCACCTCGCTCACGTGGATGTCCCCCGCCGCGGCGATGCGGACAGTGGCCTGCTCCGGCTGCTCAGCGGGAGCGCCGTTGGTTCTGACCTCCATGGGGCAGTCCCTACCCGAGCACGCCTGAGTCGAAAAGCCTGCCCCGGGGTAAAGGCCCGGCATGGGCCAGGACCTGCCTTTCAAGGCCATGGGAAACGCGCTGAAGAAGGCCACCGCGGCGCTCCGGGACGGCGGCGTGCCATTCGTGGTGGGCGGCAGCCTGGCGAGCTGGGCCCGCGGCGGCCCCGAGCCGCGTCACGACCTGGACATCATGGTCAAGCCCGAGGATGCGGAGAACGCCCTCGCGCACCTCGAGCAGGCCGGGATGCGCAGCGAACGCCCGCCGGAGGGCTGGCTCTTCAAGGCGTGGGACGGCGACGTGATGGTGGACGTGATCTTCTGCCCCAAGGGCCTGAAGATGACGGACGAGGTGATCGAGCGGGCCGAGGAGATCGACGTGCTCGCCATACGCATGCCCGTGATGGCGCTCGAGGACATGCTCACCACGAAGCTGCTCTCGCTCGACGAGCACTCGCTCTCCTACACGTCGCTGGTCCAGATCGCGCGCGCCCTGCGCGAGCAGATCGACTGGCCTTCGCTGCGCGAGCGCACCGCGGCCTCGCCATACGCCAAGGCCTTCTTCGTGCTCGCCGAGGAGCTGGGACTGTGCGAGCCTCCGTCCATGGCGGGCGGGCGGACTCACGTGCGCGTGCTGGGCGCCCCCGCCGCTACGTCCGGCCGTTGAGCGCGCGGCGGGCGGCCGCCTCGCTCGAGTAGCCGCGCACGTAATCGATCAGCCCGTCCCTCAGGTGCCATATCCAGGCCACGGTGGCCGCGTAGCCGTGGCCCGTCCGGCCATGCTCGGACACCACGCCCACGCCGAGCACGGTGTCCGGCGCCGCCTCCTCCAGGGTGCGGACCCAGATCGACACCTCGTAGCCGAGCTCGCGCCGGAGCAGGACCCAGTTGCACGCTGCGTCGAAGCCCTCGAGCGTCTCCCCCACCAGCCCGAGCGCGTCCACCGGCCGCAGCTCGAGGGAGTCGTGGCAGAGGCTGCGCAGCCGTGTGGCGTCATCTGCGGCGAACGCGCGGTAAGCACGCCGCACGAGTTCGACCGCGTCAGCGCTCGCGATCTCGCTGCGTTTCGCCCCCGCCCCCTGCGCCAATCCCTGCCCTCCTGAAGCTGTTCTACCCGCTGGAACGCGAAATACAGCCAGTTTGTTGGGGGAAAACGAGCTCGCGCGTGTGCTCAGGCGCCAGCTTGTGCCCGCCTGGAGGCGCCGCGGGTCTCCCCGCGATCGATCCGGGCGCGCTGCGGCCCCACCGTGAACTTCGGGTCTGACGCGGATTGGAAGCCGGCGCGGAACACGGCCCAGCGCTCCGCGAGCACACCCGCCGTGAGCACCGCACTTGCCGCGATCGCGACTCCGCGGGAACGCCCGCCGCGCGTGGCCATCAGCGCCGCCCCGGCCACGCTCAGCCCGCCGGCGAGGCGCGTGATCTTGCCGGACACGCCCTTGCTGTACGGCTCGCCGATCTCGCCGAGCTTCTTCTCCATCGCAAACGCGGCACCCACGGACGCAACGGCGCCTCCCACAGCGAGCCTGCGCGCCGGGCCCGCGTCCCGGAGCGGCGTGAAGGCGGTGGCCGCGGCGCCCGCGCTCGCCGCGGAGCTGCCGGCGAACACGAGCGGCAGCGTAAAGCGAGCGTCGTGCCACACGGGCACTGAGGTGTTCGCCACGAGCCCCGCGGTGTAGGTGGACAGCGGCAGCCCGAGGATGGCGGAGGCAACCTTCGCGGTGCGGCCGAGCGCGGGGACCAGGCCCGTGAACTCGCTGGCAACGGCGAGCGCGGTGAACGTGCCGCTCCCGCTCAAGATCCACGACCCCACGCTCATCGGCGAGGTGACCTTGAACATCCGCAGCATGTTGAGAAAGCGCGAGGGCTTGCCCAGGTCCGAGATCAGCAGCGCGGGGCTCGCGCTCACGCCGGCGAGCGCCACGAGCCATGCACGCCGCGCCAGCGCCTTGTTGCCGCGCAGCTCCGCGAGGAGCGCGAGCGTAGCGGACGTGCCCGCGAGGCCGCCGGTATAGAAGTAGAAGGGGATCTCGGGGGTCCACACCGGCTCCTTCAGCACGGGCTGGCCGTAGTACGACTGCGGCTGCGCCTTCGGCACCATCGAGCGCTCGCGCATTCGTTCGGCCCGCACCGCCTCGCGCGTCACTTTCGGCCTCCGAGGAACGCGGCGGCCACGCCGGCGCCCAGAGCCGCCGCGCCCGCCAGCACTCCGGCCCACACCTGGCCGACGTGCCGGGTGGTGACCACCGGGTCCGGTGGCAGCCCGTAAACCTCGGGCTCGTCGAGGAGGAGGAAGAACGCGCCGAAGCCGTCCACGCCGTCGTCCGGGTCCGCGCCGTAGAGCCGCGCCTCGGTCTGCCCCGCGGCCGCCATCTGCTCGAGCCGCTTCTCCGCGCGCTCGCGAAGCTCGCCGAGCTCGCCGAACTGGATCGAGTTCGTGGGGCAGGCCTGCGCGCAGGCGGGCTCCTTGTCCTCGCGCAGGCGGTCGTAGCAGAGGGTGCACTTCCACACCCGGCCGTCGTCCTCGCGCTTGTCGATCACGCCGAAGGGGCAGGCGGGCACGCAGTAGCCGCAGCCGTTGCACACGTCCTCCTGCACCACCACGGTGCCGAACTCGGTGCGGAAGAGCGCCCCGGTGGGGCACACGTCGAGGCATGCGGCCGAGGTGCAGTGCTTGCACACGTCGGAGGCCATCAGCCAGCGCACACCCTCGCCGTCCTGGTAGGTCTGCAGCCCCCAGCCGTCGGCGGCGCTGGCGCGCTCGGCCGCCTGCACCAGGTCCTCCGCCGCAGCCTCGGCGCCGAGCGGCTTCCGCTGTTCGATGAAGGCCACGTGGCGCCAGTCGTTCGCGCCGAGGGCCAACGTGTTGTCGTACGACTTGCCGCTGAACGCCTCGGGCGACTCCGGCACGTGGTTCCACTCCTTGCACGCCACCTCGCACGCCTTGCAGCCGATGCAGATCGATGTGTCGGTGAAGAAGCCCATCCGCGGCTCCGCCGACTCGCCGTAGGAATCCGGCCAGGAATGGGTCTCCAGCTCGAGCAGCTTGTGGTTAGACATGCGCGCCCGCCCTGTCCCTGTACTCCTGCACGTAGTCGAGCAGCGCCTTGCCGCGCGGGCGCCGGCCCGGCTGGATGTCACAGGTCGCGGCCTTGACCTCCTGGATGTGCACGTTCGGGTCGAGCGCCAGCGAGAAGAGGTCGTTCACCGTGTCGCCCGTCACCACGCCGCGCTTGCCCCAGTGGTAGGGCAGTCCCACCTGGTGGAGCGTGCGGCCCTGCACCTCGATGGGCTTCACCCGGTCTGTGACCATCACGCGCGCCTCGATCGCGCTGCGCGCGGTGACCACCGTGGCCCACTCCCCATGGCGCAGCCCGCGTTCCTCAGCCAGCTCGGGACTCACCTCGCAGAACAGCTCGGGCTGGAGCTCCGACAGGTAGCGCACCGTGCGCGACATGCCGCCCGCCGTGTGGTGCTCGGTGAGCCTGTAGCTCGTGAGCACATACGGGAAGACCTCGCTCTGGAACGGGTTGTAGATGTTCTCCTCGCGGTCGAAGCGCTGGCGCGTGGGATTCTGCTGCTGGCCGTAGAGCGGGTTCTCGAACGGCGACTCCTGCGGCTCGTAGTGGGTGGGCAGCGGCCCGTCCACGAGGCCGGCCGGCGAGTAGAGCCAGCCCAGGCCGTCCGGATGGACTATGAACGGCTCGCGCCCGGTGAGGGCCTCGGTGCCGCTCGCGTCGCGCGGCGGCTTGTAGTCGGGCTCCTTGTCCGGCGTGAAGTCAGGCGAGTCGTATCCCGTCCACTTCCCCTGCTCCTCATCCCACCAGACGTACTTCTTGCGCTCCGACCAGGGCTTGCCGTCCGGGTCGGCGGACGCGCGGTTGTACATGATCCGCTGGTTCTTCGGCCACGACCATGCCCACTCCGGCGCCACCCACGTCTGCTCGGTGTGCGGCTTCTTGCGCGCGGTCTGGTTCACGCCGTCCTTGTAGATGCCCGTGTGGAGCCAGGAGCCGCAGCTCGTGGAGCCGTCGTCCTTCAGCTCCTCGTACTGGTTGATGAACTCGCCGGTGGCGAGCTTGCGGCCGTTGATCTCCTGGAGCACCGACTCGGCGTCCGGCTCCTGGTGCGTGCCGACCGTCGGGTAGTCCCACGTGAGGTCGAGCAGCGGGCGGTCGCGCGGGTCGTCGGAGTCCGCGAGCTTGGCGCGGATCTTCTTGCCCAGCTCGTGGAAGAAGTGGAGCTCCGAGCGGCACTCCTCCGGCGGCTCGACCGCCTTGTGGTGCCACTGCAGCAGGCGCTGCGTGTTCGTGAAGGTGCCGTCCTTCTCGGTGTGGGCCGCCGCCGGCAGGAAGAAGACCTCGGTGCCGATCTCCTCCGGCACGAGCTCGCCCGTCTCCACCTCCTGCGAGTCGCGCCAGAAGGTGGCGGTCTCGATCATGTTCGTGTCCCGCACCACGAGCCAGTCGAGCTTGGCCATCGCGAGGCGCTGGAGCTTCCCGTTGGCCGAGCCCACCGCCGGGTTCTCGCCCACGACGAAGAAGCCCTTCACCTCGCCGTCGAGCATCCGCAGCATGGTGGCGTAGTTCGAGTGGTCGCCGTCGATCTTCGGGACGTAGTTGAAGCAGTAGTCGTTCTCCTCCTTGGCCGCGCTGCCCCACCACGCCTTGAGCAGGCTGACCATGTACGACCCGAGGCTGCCCCACGCGCCGGTGCTCGGGCCGTTGTTCTTCACGAAGGTGTCGAGCGTCGGCTCCTGCTGCGGATGCGGCATCGGGATGTAGCTCGGCAGGATGTTGAAGAGCGTGGGGATGTCCGTGGAGCCCTGGATGTTCGCGTGGCCGCGAAGCGCGAGGATGCCGCCGCCCGGGCGTCCCATGTTTCCGAGCAGGAGCTGGATGATCGCCGCGCTGCGGATGTACTGGACGCCCACCGTGTGCTGCGTCCACCCCACCGAGTAGACGAACGCCGACGTGCGTTCCCTGCCTGAGTTCTCACAGAGGGTCTCCGCCACCTTCAGGAACGTCTCCCGCGGGACGCCGCAAAGCTGCTCCACCACCTCGGGCGTGTAGCGGCGGAAGTGGTGCTTGAGGAGCTGGAACACGCAGCGCGGGTCCTCGAGCTCCGGGTCCTCCTCCGGCAGCCGCCCGCGCTTCAGCTCGATGCCGTGCGCGCCGTGCGACTGCTCGCCGGACACCGCGGCGTCCTGCTCCTCCTTGCCGCCCGCGGCCTCTTCCTCGGTGCCGGCGTACCCCCACGACCGGATGTCGTACACGCCGTCCTCCTCCACCCAGCCCGAGAAGAAGCCATCGAGGTCCTCGGTGTCGCGGAACTCCTCCTTGATGATCGCCCTCGCGTTGGTGTACTCGCGCACGTACTCGCGGAACTCGCGACCGTTCTCAAGGATGTAGTTGATCACCGCGCCCAGGAACACGATGTCGCTGCCCGCGCGCAGCGGCACGTGCATGTCCGCCATCGCGCTCGTGCGGGTGAAGCGGGGGTCTATGTGGATGACCTTCGCGCCGCGCTCCTTGGCCTCCACCACCCACTGGAAGCCCACCGGGTGGCACTCGGCCATGTTGGACCCCATGATCACGATGCAGTCCGAGTTCTGGAGGTCCTGCTGGAAGGTGGTGGCGCCGCCTCTACCGAACGAGGCCCCCAGACCGGGGACCGTGGCGCTGTGTCATATGCGCGCCTGGTTCTCGATCTGGATCGCGCCGGCCGCCGTGAAGAGCTTCTTGATGAGGTAGTTCTCCTCGGTGTCGAGCGTCGCGCCGCCGAGGAACGCGATGCCGCGCGTGCGGTTGAGGGGGCGGCCCCTGTCGTCCTCCGCCTCCCACGTGTCGCGCCGGGCGGCGATCACGCGGTCGGCGATCATGTCGGTGGCCGTGTCGAGGTCGAGGTGCTCCCAGTGGGTGGAGTGCGGCCGGCGGTAGCGCACCTTCATCTCGCGCATCGGGCCGTTCACGTAGCTCTCGCTCGCGGCGCCCTTCGGGCACAGCCGCCCGCGGGACACCGGACTGTCCGGATCGCCCTCGATCTGGATGACCTTCTCGTCCTTCACGTAGACCTTCTGGCCGCAGCCGACGGCGCAGTACGGGCAGATCGACTGCACCACCTTGTCGGCGGTCTCGGTGCGCGGGGTAAGTCGCGCAGAGTGGCGTGACTGGGCGGAGCGGCCGAGACCCAGAGGATCACGGAGCTGCCGTAGCAGCGGCGGGAGATGGTCGGAGAGCTTCCCCTTCTCCATTCGACGAGCAACTACCCGCCCGAGCCGCGAGCTAACCGGGCGAGGTTCTTCCCATGACCCATGACCTGTGCCCTATGCCCTATGCCCTACTCCTGCGGCTCCACCAAGAAGCGCACCTCGTCGCCCGTGACCTCCGCGTCGAGCAGCTTGTCCTGGAGGTACGGGACGACGTCCGGCTCGAGGAACAGCTGAACGCCCCGCTCCTCCACCACCTCGTCCTCGCTCTCCGGCGCATCGACGGCGTAGAAGTCGAACACCGTGGAGGGGCCGTCGCCGTTGGTGGACGCCTCCGGCACCGCGGCTATGCGCACTCCCGCGCTGCCGGGGACCGCGCCCGTGATCTCCTCGATTGCCGAAGCAGCCGCGTGCGTTATGTGAAGCAGGACGCCACCCTGCCCGTGGCGCTACCCAGCGGACGTGGTGCGAAAACCGGGAAGCCCGGCGCGCTCTGCGCCGGACCCGACCAGCGCGAAGCGCTGGCGCGGCGCCTGCCGGAGCAGGAACTCCACCTGCTGCGGGAGGCTCCCGCGCAGCATCCAGCCCGCGCGGGTGCGGACAACCAGGTTCTCCCGCCTCAACGCTCCCAGCGCAGCGGCAACGGAGGAGCGCTCGCAGCCGACGACCGCGGCGAGCACGCGGTGCGTGAGCGGGACCGGCACCACAACCTGCTCGTCGGCCACTGCCACGCCGCAACTCTCCGCGAGCTCCCAGAGAAACGCCACGATCCGTATCTCCACGCGCGGATAGGCGGCGAGGCCGCGCGCGACGATCCGCGCGTGGGCGCGGCGATCCACGCGGCCGATCAGCGTCCGAGGACCGTGGACTGCTGGAGGATCAGGCCGTCGAGCACGAGCAGGCCCAGCCAAGAGCGGGCAGAGCCATACATGCCGAGGAAGTCGGCGTGTCCGGGCTCGAGCACGACAACCGGCGCGAGCGCACGCCGGCGCGCGACGCTTCGGCGCGGACCGAGCAGCGCGGCGCCGAGCTCCGGGTCCTCGTCGAGGATGTGGACCAGCTTGGGGACGTGCGTCATATGGACCCTCCGGCTTGAGATGTAGGTCCACAGCGGCTTCGGGCTTGCCGGAGCTGGGCGTCCCTCTGGACGACACGGTCGTGGGCGCTCGCGTTTCACCCCCAAACCGTTCATGCAGCGTACCCCATGTGGCAAGCCCGTCTGGTGCGGGGTTCACGAGTAGCAACGTGGACGGGCGCCCCGGCGACGGCCGGCCGGGGCGCCACGATTTAGGCGGCTTGCTCGTAGAGCGGCTCGGCAGCCACGGGCTCCGGGTCGCTCTCGGTATCAACCGCCTCGGGAGCGGACCGCAGAACGGTGCTCGCCAGAACGATCGCCGCCACCACCAGCGCCGCGCCGATCACGAAGGCCAGGTGGAAGCCGCTGGTGAGCGAGGAGGCGAACGAGTGGCCTTCCGCGCGGAGGCTCGCCGTGTGAGTGGTGGACAGGGTGGCAAGCACCGCCAGCCCGAGAGCCCCGCCCACCTGCTGACTCGTGTTCACAAGGCCGGACGCCAGACCAGACTCAGCACGCGTTGCGCCGGACATCGCCAGCGTCATCAGTGACGGGAAGGAGATGCCGGCGCCCACACCGAGCAGCACCATGCCCGGGAGGACCTGAGTCACATAGTGCGCATCGACGGGCGCGCGGGCGAATAGCAGGAGCCCACCCACGATGAGCGCCAGCCCGGGCAGCAGCGTGGCCTGCGCGCCGAAGCGCATGTTCAGGCGGGCGGAGACACCCAGCGAGAGCACCGCGATCAGCACCGCCACCGGCAGGAACGCGAGCCCGACCTCGATCGCGTCGTAACCCAGCACACGCTGCAGGTAGAGCGCGCCGAGGAAGAACATCCCAAACATTCCGGCAACCATCAGCGCCTGCACGGCATTCGCCGCAGACACCAGCCGCGAGCGGAAGATGCGCAGTGGCATGAGTGGCTGGCGTGCCGTGTGCTCGCGCCAGACGAACCCGGCGAGAAGCGCGAGCGCGCCCGCCCCGAAGCCAAGCGTGTGCGCGGAGCCCCAGCCGTAGTCACTCGCCTTGACGATCGTGTAGACGAGGAGCATCAGGGAGGAGGTGATGAGCACGGCGCCCGCGACGTCCGCGCCCTCCTTGAGTCCGATGCCCTCGTCGCGGACTATCAGCCTCAGCGCCAGCGCGGCCGTGGCGATGCCGATCGGGACGTTCACAAAGAAGATCCAATGCCAGTTGATCGCCTGAGTGAGCCCTCCGCCCGCGAGCAGGCCGATTGATCCGCCCGCGGCCGCCACGAAGCTGTAGACCCCGATCGCCCGCGCCTGCTCGCGTGGCTTAGGGAACATGGTCACGATCATTCCGAGAATCACCGCCGCGGTCATCGCGCCGCCGATGCCCTGAACGAAGCGCGCGCCCACCAGCAGACCCTGGGTGTCCGCGAGCCCGCACACGAAGGAGGCGGCGGTGAACAGGGTGAGCCCGATCAGGAAAATGCGCCTGCGGCCCAGGAGGTCGCCAAGGCGGCCCGCGAGCAGCAGCAGCCCTCCGAACGAGATCAGGTAGGCGTTCACCACCCACGCGAGGCTCGACTGGGAGAACCCGAGGTCGCTCTGGATTGAAGGCAGCGCCACGTTCACGATCGTGGCGTCGAGGATGATCATCAAGACCCCGACGCACAGCACCGTGAGCGCGATCCAGCGGTTGGTCACTTTCTGGGAAGTTGGTGCGGCTAGCCCAATCACGACGGGTCCTTTGGGCCGGGTAGAGGACACGTCTCGATGTTGAGCTAAGGCAGGCGCAGCGACATCGGGAAAACGGAGTCTCTTTCGAGCTCCGACCCCTTAGTTGGTAAGGGGACCCCTTACGACAGGCTCGGTGCCGGACTTGGCTCGAGCGCCACGTCCAGCACCTCGCGCACCGTCATCACCGGGTGGAACCTGAGCTGCTTGCGCACGTCGTCCGGCACGTCGTCGAGGTCCGCGCGGTTGCGCTCGGGCAGGATCACGTCGGTGAGCCCCGCCGCGTGGGCGGCGAGCACCTTCTGCTTGAGACCGCCGATGGGCAGGACCCGCCCCTGGAGTGTGACCTCGCCGGTCATGCCCACGGTGTGACGGACGGGGCGTGCGCTCAGCAGGGATGCAAGAGCGGTGACCATCGTCACCCCCGCGCTTGGGCCGTCCTTCGGGATCGCGCCTGCCGGCACGTGCACGTGGAAGCGCTTGTGGTCGAGCTCCGCAGGGTCGATGCCCAGCTCGTCCGCATTCGCCCGCACCCACGTGAGCGCGATCTGCGCGGACTCCTTCATCACCTCGCCGAGCTGTCCGGTGAGCGTGAGGCCGCCGGACTCGCGGCCCTGCATCGCGCTCGCCTCCACGAACAGCACCTCGCCGCCGGTGTTGGTCACCGACAGTCCGGTGGCCACGCCCGGGAGCGCCGTGCGCTCGGCCGCCTCGTGGAACACCTTCTGGCGCCCGAGGGCGTCACGTACCAGGTCGAGGTCCACCGTCACCGGCGCCTCCACCTGTGCGCTGGCGATCCGCGTGGCCACCTTGCGCAGCACCGTGCCGACCTCGCGCTCGAGCTGGCGCACGCCCGCCTCGCGCGTGTAGTCGGTGACGATCGTCTGGAGCACGTCGTCTCCCACCGTCACCTCGTCCTCGCGGAGGCCGTTGCGCTCCAGCTGGCGCGGCCACAGGTAGCCGCGGGCGATCGCCACCTTCTCCGCGGTGGTGTAGCCGTCGAAGCGGATCACCTCCATGCGGTCGAGCAGCGGGGCCGGGATCGTGTCGGCCACGTTGGCGGTGGCGATGAACAGCACCTGCGACAGGTCGAGCTCCACGTCCAGGTAGTGGTCGCGGAACGAGTGGTTCTGCGCCGGGTCGAGCACCTCGAGCAGGGCGGCCGACGGGTCGCCGCGCCAGTCGGCGCCGACCTTGTCGATCTCGTCGAGCATGATCACCGGGTTCATCGTCCCGGCGTCCCGCAGCGCGCGGACGAGCCGGCCAGGCAGCGCGCCGATGTACGTGCGCCGATGGCCGCGGATCTCGGCCTCGTCGCGGACGCCGCCGAGCGACATGCGCACGAACTCGCGCCCGGTCGCGCGGGCGATGGACTCGCCGATCGAGGTCTTGCCGGTGCCGGGCGGGCCGATCAGGGTCAGGATCGCGCCGGCGCCGCGGCCCTCCTCCTCGATCCCGCGCTCTGAGCGCAGGCGCGCGACCGCGATGTACTCGGTGATCCGGTCCTTCACGTCGTCGAGGCCGGCGTGGTCGGCGTCGAGCACCTCGCGGGCGTGCTGCGGGTCGAGCCGCTCGTCGGAGCGCTTCGACCACGGCACCGCCGTGAGCCAGTCGAGGTAGGTGCGGATCATCTGACCCTCGCCGCCGCCGCCCTCGCCGACGCGCTCGAGCCGGTCGAGCTCGCGCTCGGCCTGCTCGCGGACGGCCTCCGGCATGCCCGCCTCGTCGATCTTCTTGCGGTACTCGTCGATGACCGAGCCCTCGTCCTCGCCGAGCTCGCGGCGGATCGAGTCCATCTGCTTGCGCAGGAAGTACTCGCGCTGCTGCTTCTGCGCGCCGGACTCGACGTCGTCGCGGATCTTGCGGCGGACCTGCATCTGCGTCAGCCGCTCGCGCTGGAACTCCAGGCCGAGGGCGAGGCGTTCGGTGACGTCGAGCTCCTCGAGCAGCTGGACCTTCTGCTCGAACGTCAGGTCGGGGGAGTAGCCGCCGGTGTCGGCCAGCGGGCCGGGGTCGACGATCGAGCGCAGGAACTGCGCGACGCGGCCGTCGTCGCCGCGGAGCTCGAGGATCTCCTCGACCACCGCGCGGTAGTCGGTCTCGAGCTCGCGCGTGCGACCGTTGGCCGGCACGTCGTCGTCGTGCTCTTCGACCTCGACGCGCAGGCGGCCGCGCGCGTCGGTCTGGGCGGCGCCGACGATGCGGCCGCGAGCACGGCCCTCGAGCTGGGCGCCGCGGCCGCCGCCGGGCAGCCGGACGATG